>JAIVIG010000294.1 GCA_020200675.1 Actinomycetota bacterium | reverse complement strand
GAGTCGACTCCGCTCGTCGAGTGGCTCGCCGACGAGGCCGGCTGCGAGATGGTCTGCTACACCGACTTCCTCTACCCCGGCCAGAGCCGCCTCCGGATGCACGGCCCGAAGACCCACTACGGCAGCGAGCTCGCCCGCCAGCTGGAGAGCGCGGTACGGAACGAGCCCCGAATAGAGCTCCTCAAGAGCACCCCGGTACACGGTCTCGTTTGGAATGGAACGCGGGTCTCGGGCGTCGAAACGGCGGACGGTACCGTAGCGGCCGGGGCGGTGATCCTGGCGCTCAACGGTTTCGGGGGCAACCGCGAGATGGTCGAGGAGCACCTCGGACCGCAGGCAGCTGTGGCGCTCTACTACGGCTCGCCGAACAACACCGGCGAGGGCATCCGCTGGGGCGTCTCTCTCGGAGCCGCAACCCGGCACATGGGCTCCTACCAGGGTCATGCTTCGGTCGCTGCACCCGACGGACCGCTCGTCACCTGGGGCGTCGTCGTGAACGGCGCAATCCTCGTCAACCGCGACGGCGAACGCTTCGGGGACGAAACGGTCGGCTACTCGGAGTACGTGGGCGCTGTCATGGTCCAGCCCGGCGGCGAGGCCTGGGAGATCTTCGACGAAGAAGTGTACGAAGCCTCGCGCGGCACCCGCTTCGCAGAGGTCATAGAAGCCGGCAAAGTCGTACGCTCCGATACCCTGGAAGAGCTGGCCGCGACCTTCGGGCTGCCCGCCGGTGCTCTGGCGGAGACCGTCGAAGAGGTCAACCGCTCCATCCGAGGCGAAGAGTCCGACCCCTTCGGACGCGCGGAGTTCGAGAACGGGCCGCTGGAGCCTCCGTTCTACGGCGTTCACGTTCGAGGGTCGCTCTTCCATACGCAGGGCGGCCTCAAGGTAGATGCTCGTGCCCGGGTGCTCCGTCCCGACGGTTCGTACATACCTGGTCTCTATGCCGGGGGTGGCACGGCGATGGGCATCAGCGGAAAGGGCTACAAAGGTTACTCTAGCGGCAACGGCCTCCTGGCGGCCACGGTACTCGGCAAGATCTCCGGCGAGGCCGCTGTGGAAGAGCTGGCGAGAGATACTTGGCGAGCATAAACCGCGCTGCGCTTGCAGTGCGAGTTCAACCAAGGCGTGCCTGGCGGGTTGTCTTGTTTCTGCCAGCTTCCTCTTTCAGTAGCCAAGCCGCACATGCTAACTGCCTCAAGGTCATCAGCGTGACGACGAGCGCAGTAGCGCCGAAAGCATTTCTACGCCGAGCTTATGGGCTGCTTTCGCGTCTGGTTCAGCGGCTTGTTAGATCGCTCGCCATTCGTAAAAGGTTCGTCCTTCGGATGAGAAGAACGCGATGAACACTTTGCCGAAGAGCTTGAGATTGTCGCTCCAGTTAACCGCGCTGCATTGCGAACGCATTGTTGTAATAGTCTGTTCATCGAACCACGGGTTATGCACAGCCAAAAGCAAAATGCCTGGCCCATACGATTCATAGAATGGCTTGTAGCTCGCCTTTGCCAGTTTGTCGCTCAGAACGTTTACAAGCTTAAACAACGTAGGTTGAGCCACCACCCAAAAAACATCGGCAACTTCCAGCCAGATGTGTTTGTCTTCGTACCTTGCAACAGCCTCTGGTGGATCCGGCTCAGCTACAACGACGAACTTGGTTCCGCTGATGCTGTTATACCAACCGAGGAAGTCGGTCACGACAGCCTGCTCATGCTGCTTTTTTATCGGCTTTCGCTTGTTCATATTTCTTCTTTTCTTCTCAACTTGAACTAGAGGATGCACTTTCGCTAAGCGCATGCGGTTTGGCTGCCAACATATACCGCTAAGCGCGGGCCAGCACCCTCGATGAAGAGCTATGCCGCGACGCCTTACACACTAATTCAGCCACAATCCTCGTCCGAATCATTGTCTCATTACCTCAAGAGCCCAACGAGAAGGATAGCAGGGCCGAATCTATTCACCAGATATGCCCTAGCCTGTCGCTCACCGGGGGCTTGACTTATACTGATTTTCGAGGGCCGGGTTGGGGTAAAGGCCCTAGAGTAGGGATTGGCGATTTCTAGAACGGGGAGAGGACAATGGGTGAATTTTCCGTAGCCCCGGGAACTTCGGCCGTCCGGCTGGACCTGACCGGGTGCAGCGCCCTGGTCACCGGGGCGGCGAGCGGTATTGGACGTGCCTGCGCCGAGAGGCTGGCCCGGGCCGGTGCTACGGTCACCGTGCTCGACCTCAACGGCGACGCCGCAAGGGAGGTGGCCGGCGAGATCGGCGGCGAGGCGATGCAGGCGGATCTCTCCGACTACGAGGTGCTCGACAGCATGAACATCGAGGCTGATGTCGTGGTGAACAATGCGGGCCTGCAGCACGTGGCCGCCGTAGAAGATTTTCCGCCCGAACGCTTCTCCATGATACTGCGGGTCATGTTGGAAGCGCCTTTCCGGATCGTGCGCTCGGCGTTGCCGGGCATGTACGAGAAGGGGTGGGGGCGTGTGATCAACATCTCCAGCGTACACGGTTTGCGCGCCTCGCCGTTCAAGGCGGGATACATCTCGGCCAAGCACGGCCTGGAGGGTTTCTCGAAGGTCGTGGCTCTGGAGGGAGGCCCGCACGGCGTAACGTCGAACACCATCTGTCCGGCGTACGTCAGGACGCCGCTCGTGGAGGGTCAGATCGCCGACCAGGCCAGGACCCGGGGGATACCGGAGAACGAGGTTATAGAGAAAGTGATGCTCACGGGGCCGGCGATCAAACGCCTCATCGAGCCCGAGGAGGTGGCCGAGGTGGCCGCGTTCCTCTGCACCCCGGAGGCGTCGTTCATTAACGGCGCTTCCCTGACGATGGATGGCGGCGCGACGGCCGCGTGGTGAGCGGAAAGAAACGGCGAAACTAGAGGAAAGGAACTTTCAGATGACCGAAGCAGCCGAAGGGACCCCGCTCTGGGAACCCTCAGAAGAGTTCAAGGAGAACGCGAACATCTCCGGCTACATGGAGTGGCTGGAACGCGAGAAGGGACTCTCCTTCGACGACTACGGGGAGTTGTGGGAGTGGTCCGTAAATGAACTCAAAGAGTTCTGGGCCAGCATCTGGGAGTACTTCGACGTGCAGGCTTCCAGGCCGTACGAGAGGGTGCTCGGTAGCCACGAGATGCCCGGGGCTAAGTGGTTCGAGGGGGCCGAGCTCAACTACGCCGAGCACGTCTTCCGCAACGCCGAAGATCGGCTCGACGAACCAGCGGTGATGCAGCAGTCGGAGCTACGGCCGCTCTCGGAGGTGACCTGGCGGGAGCTGCAGGAGCAGGTCGGTGCCCTGGCCGCGGGCCTGAAAGATTTGGGCGTCGAACGCGGCGACCGGGTCGTGGCCTACGTGCCGAACGTGCCGGAGGCGATCGTGGCTTTTCTCGCCTGCGCGTCCCTGGGGGCCGTGTGGTCTAGCTGCTCGCCGGACTTCGGGGTGGGGAGCGTGGTGGACCGCTTCGCGCAGATAGAGCCGAAGGTACTCTTCGCCGTGGACGGCTACCGTTACGGCGGCAAGGACCACGACCGCATCGAGGTCTTGGCGCGGCTTCAGGAGGAGATCCCCACGCTAGAGAAGACCGTCGTCCTGCCGTACCTCAACGAGGAGCCGGAGACGGGTGGTCTGGAGAACGTGGTCCTCTGGGACGACTTGCTCTCCGGGCACGAGGGGGCCGAACTAGAATTCGAGCAAGTGCCGTTCGACCATCCGTTGTGGGTGTTGTACTCCTCCGGGACCACGGGGCTCCCCAAGGCTATAGTGCAGGGGCACGGCGGCATCTTGCTGGAGCACCTCAAGAAGATGCACCTGCATATGAACCTATCGTCGGGCGACAGGTTCTTCTGGTTCACCACGACGGGCTGGATGATGTGGAACGTGGTGGTGAGTGGCTTGCTGGCCGGCTCGACCGTTCTCACCTACGACGGCAACCCCGGATATCCGGACATGAACGTCCTCTGGGAGTTCGCCGGGGAGACCGGCATGACCTGCTTCGGGACGAGTGCGGGCTACCTGACCTCTTGCATGAAAGCAGGCATCGAGCCCGGGCGCGACTACAATCTCTCCGCGCTCGAGAGCATAGGATCTACCGGCTCGCCGCTTCCCCCGGAGGGCTTCGACTGGGTCTACGAGAACGTGAAAGATGACGTGTGGCTCTTCTCGACGAGCGGCGGCACCGACCTGTGTACGGCGTTCGTGGGGGGGTGTCCCTTGCTACCCGTCCGCTCCGGCGAGTTGCAGTGCCGCTCTCTCGGGGCTAAGGTCGAGGCTTTCGACGAGGATGGGAACTCGCTCGTGGACGAGGTCGGGGAGCTGGTCATCACCGAGCCCATGCCTTCGATGCCGCTGTACCTGTGGAACGATCCCGACGGGGAGCGGTATCGGGAAAGCTACTTCGACGTGTACCCGGGCGTGTGGCGGCACGGGGATTGGATCAAGGTGAAGCCCGACGGGAGCGCCGTTATCTACGGCAGGAGCGACTCCACGATAAACCGTGGCGGCGTAAGGATGGGGACCGCCGAGATCTACCGGGCCGTCGACAAGGTCGAGGAGGTGCAGGACAGCCTCGTCGTCGACATCCAGAAGCAAGACGGCGACGCGATAATGCCGCTCTTCGTGGTCCTTGAAGAAGGCGTGGAGCTCGACGAAGACCTTGAGGACAGAATCAAGAAGAGCATCCGCGAGAGCGCCTCGCCGCGGCACGTGCCCAACGAGATCCTGGCCGTCCACGACGTGCCCCGCACCCTCAATGGCAAGAAGCTCGAAGTGCCCGTAAAGAAGATCCTCTCGGGCAAGTCGCCCGAGGAAGCGGCCAGCAGGGACTCCTTGAGCAACCCCGAAGCCCTCGACGACTTCGTCGAGCTGGCCGGGAGGTACGGAGGCTAGAACAGGCTCGAAGCAGCGATTGACTCTAGCTCCGCGGTCAACTACTCTGCGGAGCAGAGCTTGGGGAAGGGAACTCTATAGGAGAACTCAACGGGTAGCGTTTAGGGATCGTCGGAATATTCTTCCCGGCGGACATCGACCCGGTAGCCGGGGTGCTGGCCTCGTTCAGCACGGCGGCTGTTGGCTTCTTTGCCCGTCCAGTGGGCGGCGTGCTTTTCGGCCACTTCGGAGATAGGCTCGGTCGCAAGAGAACTCTGGTAATTGCGCTGTTACTGATGGGCGTAGCGACGACGCTTATAGGTTTTCTGCCGACCTACGCTAGCATCGGTATATGGGCTGCGGTAGCGCTCTTTGTATTGCGCATCTGTCAGGGGCTCGCCGTAGGCGGGCAGTGGGGTGGTGCGGTTCTTCTAGCGACGGAGTACGCTCCCCCAAGCAAGCGGGGATTCTACGGCAGCTTCGCCCAGATGGGCGTCCCAATCGGGGTCGTGCTCGGGAACGTGTCTTTCCTCGTGCTTGCGGCGGCCATGTCTGCGGATGCGTTTAACGCCTGGGGCTGGCGCATCCCGTTCCTGGCGAGCATCATCCTCATCGGTCTGGCGATGTACATACAACTCAAGCTCGAAGACACACCGGCGTTCAGGCGGCTGGAGCAGATGGCGCAGGAGAGGCAAGAGGCGGAGGGCGATGAACAACCGGAGCGCTCTCCCATGTTGGAGGTGATCCGAGAGCATCCCAAGCAGATACTGCTCGCTGCAGGGGCGTTCTTCGTCGTCAACGGCTCTTTCTACATCATGATTACCGGTATCCTGGACTACGGTACGAGAGATCTTGGTCTCACAAGAAGCAGTATGCTGTTCGCTGTCTTGATCTCCAGTATCTTCCAGATCTTCTTCATCCCGGCCTTCTCCCTGCTCTCCGATCGCATGGGGCGGCGTCCCGTTTACTTGGCGGGAGCCGTACTGCTGGGGCTGTGGGCCTTCCCTATGTTCTGGCTCGTGGATACGGCCAACATCGTGCTGATCAGTGTGGCGCTCGTCGTCGGGCAAATGTTCTTGAGCATGATGTACGGACCACAGGCGGCGCTCTTCTCGGAGATGTTTAGTCGGAAGGTGCGGTATTCCGGGGCCTCTTTAGGCTATCAACTCGCGGCGGTCTTCGCGGGTGGGCTCGCGCCGATCATAATGGTCTCCCTGCTGGACTGGACGGGCACCTCGGTCTCGGTCTCCCTCTACATATTCGCTATGGCGGTCCTCACCTTCTTCTGCGTGTACATGGTCACGGAGACTTACGAGGACGAGATGGCCGAGGACGTCGCGGAAGAGGAAGGGGCCGCCGCAGGGAGGCAGGGTACGATGACGACCAGCTGAACGAGGTTCTACTGTAAGGATGATGCCCCCGCTCCGCCCGCGTGGGGGCATCTTATTGTTAGTAAGGAGACGCGGACTTGTACGAGACGATCCTGTTCGAAAAGTGCAACGGAGTCGCCACCATAGTCCTAAATCGTCCCGATCCGAGTCCTGGCGGTCCCGGCGAGGAACCTGGTGCGGCTCCCCGAGAGCGTACCGTTCACGGTCGGCGCGATCATTACCGATGCGGTCGCCACGCCCTTTTACGCCATCTCCGAGCGGGTCGCGCTGCGAGCAGGGGAGACGATAGCCATCTTCGGGGTAGGTGGCCTCGGGCTACACGCCGTCCAGATAGCGCGGCTTCTGGGTGCTCACAAAATCATCGTTGTGGACCCCCGGGACGGGCACGTTCACGTTCGACTTCAACGCCGTCATCGCCCTCTTCCTGGCTATCGGCCTGATCCTGCACTGGACCCCGATCCGCTACGTGCGGACGTTCACCGGCAGCGCCGGAGCCATCGGCCCTATTGCCCTGCAATACCCACTCTACGGCGGGATACAGGGCCTCATGACCCTCTCGGTTGGCGGCGTGACCCTGGCCGCGGTGATCGCCGACTGGTTCCTCTCGTTCTCGAACGAGTACACCTTCGCCTTCTGGACGTTCGTCTCCTCGAACATCATCAGCCTCTTTATCCCGTCCGGCGGCGGGCACTGGGTCGTGCAGGGTCCAGTCATGGTCCCGGCAGCGGAGTCGCTCGGGGTCGACCAGGGGCTCGTGGCCATGGCCGTCGCCTGGGGAGAAGGGACGGCCAACATGATCCAACCATTCTGGGCCCTCCCCATCTTGGGGATAGTGGGTCTGGGAATCCGCGACATCATGGGCTACGGTGTCCTAACGCTCGCGCTCAGTTTCACCATCTACGGAGCCTTTGCCCTGATCGCGCCGCTGGTGTTGTAGGAGGAACGCCCGAAGGGTTTGCGCTCCTGGAGTTGACTCTGGAACCAGGGTAAATTACATTGGTAACAAGCAAGCTTTGGGAAAGGGGCGCCTTTATAGAACGGCTCAACGGTAGCGTACTTCAGGATTGTCTAAGGTAGACGCCCACGGGCGTCTGCCTGTAAGAGAAAGGGTGACAGGGGGTATGAATGGCTAGTTCCAGCGCCGCGGCCCCGGCGCCGAGCCCATCCACCATAAGGAAAGTGCTCATGGCGGCTTGTGCGGGGTCGGCTATAGAGTGGTACGACTTCTTTATCTACCTGACGGCGGCGGCCCTGGTCTTCCCGACTTTGTTCTTCCCAACGGACATCAGCGCTACTGCAGCGGTTCTGGCCAGCTTGAGCACGGCGGCGGTCGGCTTCGTAGCGAGGCCGGTGGGAGGGGCGCTCTTCGGGCACTATGGAGACAAGCTCGGTCGCAAACCGACCCTGGTCATCGCGCTGCTGGTTATGGGCGTCGCGACGACGCTCGTGGGCGTCATGCCGACCTTCGCTACCATCGGGGTTCTGGCGCCTATACTGCTCTTCGTGTTGCGCTTCGCGCAGGGGCTCGCCGTCGGTGGTCAATGGGGTGGGGCGGTCCTTCTGGCGACCGAGTACGCTCCGCCCGGCAAGCGAGGCTTCTATGGAAGCTTCGCCCAGGTAGGGGTCCCGATCGGGCTCGTACTCGGGAACGCGTTCTTCCTCGTGCTCGGAGCGCTAATGTCCCCGGAGGCGTTCAACGCCTGGGGCTGGAGGATACCGTTCCTGGCCAGTATCGTCCTGATCGGGCTGGCGATGTACATCCAGCTCAGGCTGGAGGACACGCCGGCGTTCAGGCAGTTGCAGGAGAGGCAGCAACAGGATACGGCTGCCGGAGTTCAGCAGCGTTCGCCGTTGCTGGAGGTGTTCCGGGATCACTGGAGGCAGGTGCTGCTGGCCGGAGGGGCGTTCTTCGTCGTCAACGGGGCCTTCTACGTCATGATCACCGGCACGCTCGACTACGGCACCAGGGACCTGGGGCTCGAGAGGCAGCCGATACTCTTCGCGGTTCTGATCTCCAGCTTCGCCCAGATCTTCTTCCTGACGGCCTGGGCCGCACTCTCCGACCGTGTCGGGCGCCGTCCGGTGTACCTTGCCGGCGCGGTCCTTTTGGGGCTATGGGCGTTCCCCATGTTCTGGCTCATAGACACGAGGTCTTTCGTCCTGATTACCGTGGCGCTCACCGTCGGACAGCTCTTCTTGAGCATGATGTACGGGCCGCAGGCAGCACTCTTCTCGGAGATGTTCAGCGCGCGGGTGCGCTACTCCGGGGCATCGATGGGCTACCAGCTTGCCTCCGTCTTCGCGGGCGGGCTCGCGCCGACCATCATGGTCTCTCTGCTGGCGTGGACGGGTACCTCGCTTTCGGTCTCTTTCTATATCCTTGCGATGGCAGCCGTCACCTTCGTCTCTGTCTACCTGATCACGGAGACCTACGAGGGCGAGCTGACTGAGGACGTGGCAGAAGAGGAAGGTGTACCTGCGGGAGGATAACGTTCGCCGACCCGCCGAACGAAGTTCTATAGATCGAGACGTTGATGCCCTCCGCGCCGATAGCGTGGGGGGCACCTCGTTACGAGAGATGGAGACGCGAACGTGTACGAGACCGTCCTCTTGGAGAAAGACGGCGGGGTGGCGACTATCTCGTACCGTTCACGGTCGGTGCGATCATTACCGACGCGGTCGCCACGCCCTTCTACGCGATCTCCGAGTGGGTCGCGCTGCGAGCGGGGGAGACGATAGCCATCTTCGGGGTAGGTGGCCTCGGGCTACACGCCGTCCAGATAGCGCGGCTTCTGGGTGCTCACAAGATCATCGTCGTGGACCCCCGGGACGGGCAGCTCGAACGGGCCACGCAGATGGGAGCAGACCTGACGATCAACCCGCAGGAGACGTCGCCGGTGGAGGCCATCACGGAGGCGACCGGGGGTTTAGGGGTGGACGTGGCGGCGGAGTTCGTCGAGCTCAAGGAGACCGTCGCTCAGGGCGTGGAGTCGGTCGCGATGGGTGGTAGGGTCGTAGTCGCGGGTCTGGGGCCAGACCCTATCGAGACGGTCCCCCCGACCGAGTTCGTGCGCAAACAGGTCTCCCTCCTCGGCTCCTACGCTTTCACCAAGCGGAACATCGAGCAGCTGGTGGATCTCACCGCGGCCGGGAAGCTGAACCTCGAAGAGTCCATTACCCACACCTTCCCCCTCGAAGAGGTGAACACGGCGCTCGAATACCTGCACGAAAAAATAGAGGATCCGATCCGCATCGCGGTGACGCTGTAGGGAGGCAACGATAGACATACGTGACGCGGTCAAAGCGGACCTGCCGGCGATCGTGGAGATCTACAACTCCACCGTCCCGACCCGCATGGTCACCGCCGACACCGAACCGGTCTCCGTCGAGAGCCGGCGCACCTGGTTCCGCGAGCATGACCCAGGGAGATACCCCATCTGGGTCGCGGAAGACGGAGGGGAGATTGCCGGCTGGCTGAGCCTGAGCCCGTTCTATGATGGGCGGCCTGCTTACCACGCGACCGCCGAGGTCGGCGTCTACGTCTCGGAGAATCACCGCCGGAAGGGGCTCGGCCGCTGGTTGGTTGGGGAGACAATACGCCGTGGTCCGGAGCTGGGCCTCAAGACTCTGACCGCTGGCGCCTTCGCCCACAACGGGCCGAGTCTCCGGCTCTTCGAGAGCTTCGGCTTCGAACACTGGGCGCACTTTCCAAAGGTCGCGGAACTGGATGGCATCGAGCGTGACCTCGTCGTCCTCGGCCTCCGGCTCGACGGCCCCCAGCCCCCGGTCTCGCGATGACCGCGAATCGCACGGAGCGCGTCCGGCGGCACTACGACCGTAGCGCCGGGAGCTACGACCGGATCATCTCCTGGGCGGAGAAGGCGCTCTTCGGAGGCGGCCGGGAGTGGGTCTGCTCGCGGGCGCGAGGGGAGGCCCTGGAGATCGCGGTCGGAACGGGACGAAACCTCCCCTTCTACCCCGAAGGCGTACGTCTCACCGCCATAGAGCTCAGCCCGAAGATGCTAGACGCCGCCTACCGCCGGGCCAGGGAACTGGGACGCGAGGCCGACTTGCGCGTCGGCGATGCCCAGAACCTGCCGTTCCCGGACGCCTCCTTCGACACGGTGATCGCCACGCTCGCGCTCTGCACCATCCCCGACGACCGCCGGGCCGTGGCCGAAGCCGCGAGGGTCTTGCGCCCCGGCGGGCGGCTGCTGCTCCTGGAGCACGTCCGCAGTCCCATCCTGTCCATGCGGCTGTTGCAGCGCGTCCTCGATCCTCTAGCCATACTCATCGACCACGACCATCTGTTGCGCGAGCCTCTGCGCCACGTCGAGGATGCGGGCCTCGTCGTCGAAAACCTCGAACGCTCGAAGTTGGGCATCGTCGAGAGGCTGGCGGCTCGCAAACCGTTGTAGACCTCTGTCCTTCCGGTAAAACTAGCCGCTGGCAGCTAACTCAGTACGTCGCGACGTACGAAGATTGCCCAGGCCGCCACTAAAAAGGCCGCGGCCCAGAGGAGGCTGACCCAGGCGGAGCGTATGACGGGCTCCCAGTTTATGGGGTCGCGGGTGAGGTTCAGCCAGGCATCGAACTGGTTCGTGAGGAGGTATGGGTCCAGGGGACCGGTGAGCCCGAGGCTCGATGCGAGCTGGAGGAGCAAGATGAGAACCACGGCGCCTACCCCGGAGCCCAGAGAGTTCTGCGTGGCGGCCGAGAGAAAGATCGCGAACGCTGCCAGCCCCGACAGGGGCAGCGCCACGAGGCCCGCGCCGGACCACACGAGCGCGATGCCGCGTCCGACCCCGATGAGCGCGCCGCCCGGTCCCGCGAGCGGTTCGAAACCGTTCGCAAGGTATCCGGCGGCGAGCCCCACTCCCACGAGGACCGCCGGGGCGACGAGACAGTAAACCGCGACGGCCGCCGCCTTCGAGAAGAACAGCTCCGTGCGGCCGACCGAGCGGCCGAGGATCGTCTTCAGCGTGCCGGCGGAGGTCTCGCCGGCGATCGAGTCCCCGGCGACGAACGCCACCACGAGCGGCAGGAGGACGAACGTGGCGAAGCCCAGCGTGATCAGGGGTACGACCAACCCGTTGTCCAGTAACTGGGCGGCGAACGGGACCTCGCCCGCATCCGGTCCGCGGCGCGTTATCTCGATCGCCGCGACGAAAAAGATCGGCACCAACGCCGTCGCCCCGAGCCCCAGGAAGGTTCGCCGCTGCCGGAGCAGCTTGTACAGCTCCCAGCGGATCATCCCTCGCCGTCCTCCGTCAACTCCAAAAACAGATCCTCTAGATTCGGCCGCACCGGTACGAGCGCCCGCACCTCGACGCCCCCGGTAACCAGCTCTCGCACCACTGGACCCACCCCCTCCGGTCCGACGGAGAGCCGGATCTCCTCTCTGTCCGTTCCGTCCAACGCGTCCGTACTCTCCGTAAGCGCCGACGCCTCGACTCCGGCGGAACTCCGGTCGAGCACCCGCAGCGCCTCCTGCCCGTTCCCGACGACGAGTCGATAGCTAAGGTGCCCGTTCGCTCCCCGCACGACCTCGGCGAGGGTGCCTTCGGCCAGGAGGTGGCCACGGCCTATGACGGTGACGCGGTTGCACAGCTGCTCGACCTCGGCGAGGAGGTGGCTAGAGAGAAAGATCGTCAGCCCCTCGCCCGCGAGCTGGCGGATGAGCGCCCGGACGTCGCGCATACCGCCCGGGTCCAACCCGTTCGTCGGCTCGTCCAGGATCAGGAACTCCGGCTCCCGGAGCAACGCCGCCGCGATGGCGAGCCGCTGCTTCATCCCCGTCGAGTAAGTCTTTACCTTATCTCGCGCCCTCTCCGAGAGCCCGACCGTCTCCAGGACCCTCTCTAAAGGCGCCTCCTTTTTCCGCTTATCGGCGGCCGCGAGAAGCTTGAGGTTGTCCCGGGCCGAGAGGTAGCCGTAGAAGCCCGGGGCGTCCACAAAGCCGGCCATGCCCTCGCGTCCCTTCGGACCGCCCACGGGCCGGCCGAAGACGCGGATCTCGCCGGTCGTCGGCTTTACGAGGCCCAGGACCGCCCGGATCGTGGTGCTTTTCCCGCTCCCGTTTGGCCCAAGGAAACCATACACGTCGCCCCGTCGCACCGCGAAGCTAAGGTCCTCGACCGCGACGAGGTCGCCGAACTTCTTGGTCAGGCCCCTGACCTCGAGGACCGGCTCCCTGCCGGTACCGTCTCTTTTCTCAGACACCGGTTAGAGCCTAGCGGAGCAGACCGCGGGCGGCTTCTTCGAGCTCGGCGGCGGGGACGCTCCCCACGAGGGAGTACGAGACGCCGTTCGCGCTCCACGAGAGACCCGTGCCGATAGGCGTGGAGATCTCCTTCGCCTCGACGCCCCCAAGGTCCACCGTCGGGACCTGCAACTGCTTGTCCCGACCATCGTCCTCGCCGTTGGCCTCGCGACGCGAATCCTCTTGCGACTGGTCCGCGCTTTCGGGCCCCCGATCTGGCTTCTGGACGAGGACCACGGTCCCCCAGCCCTCGCCGTAGGTCTGAACGACCCCTTCCGACCCCGCGACCCGGATCTCCGCGAGCTCACGGCCGCCAGGGGGGATGGCGAGCTGCCTAACTGGGAAGCCGACAGCCTCCTGGGCCTCCGCGACCGACGCGACGCTTTGCGGTTCTCGATTCTCCCTACCTTCTTCGCCTCGCTCCTCACCGTTGCCGTGCTCTTCCATCTGCTCGACTGTGGCACCGGGCGGCGTTTCGAGTCGGAAGCGTTCGTCGGGGACCGGGCCGACCTCGAAGTCGCTAGCCTCGTAGCGGACCACGGGTTCGGCGGTGCCCTCAGCGTACAGCTCGAAGGAGAGCGGCACGAATGTTTCGGCGTCCACGAGGGCCTCGGCCCGCTCGACGAGCGTCAAGCTTTTGTCCTTCGGTTCGAGGGTCAGGGGGTAGGCCCAGCGGCCCGCGAACTCGACCGGCGCCCCGGCCTGCAAGTTGCTGGTCGGGGAGATCTCGGCCAGTACCTCGTTTATCTTCTCGGGGCTCGCGGCTTTTTCTGGCTGCCCCTCGGGCTCCGGCTTCTCGCCGGTCCTTAGTGTGTTGGTCGCGCCGTCGTAGGCGCGCACTTCGGTGCCGTTCTTGACGAAGAGTTGGTCGCCGTTCTCGCCCTGGACCTCGGACCTGATCTTGTCGGGGCCGCCGTACCAGACGCGGGCGGAGCGGGGACCCGAGTTCCCGGCGCGGTCGCCTTGAGAGGCGCCGATCAGCCCTTCCGGGACGAGCGTCTGCTCCACGGTCACGGTCGCCTCGAAGTCAGGGGCGTTCTCCGGGGCGGCCGCAGGGGCGTTCTCCGGGGCGGCCGTTATCCGGGAGAGAAGCTCCTCCTCCGTGAGCTTCTCGGGTGGAGCGCTCTGGGCGCGCGCCTGGGCAACGACCACGCCGGCGCCGAGCGCCAAGACGAAGAGGAGACCCAGGATCAACGTAAAGCCGCGTACCGGAGCCCGTCCGGTCCTCGCGTTCTGCGACATAGTCTCTTCGAGCCTCCTCGCGGGATCGTTTTTCGTGCCCCTCTTTCCGACACGCGGTTTCGGGGTCTTCAGTCTACCTTACGAAGTTTCGTTCACGAGGTTTCGCCGGAATGTAAGAGAAAGCCCACGGACCACGTCCTACGCCGGCTTGGGCGTCTCTGGCGCGTACCGTTCGACGAGCTCGGGCATGAGGAGTTCGAAGGCGTCCGCGTCGACGGCGCCTTCCGGGGAGAAGGTGGTTGTCTCGACCTCTGAGTGATAGGTGCCGGAGGGCACGACGCCGCAGCCGCCGAAGCGCCGCATGAGGAGGTTCTGGACGACGATGTCCTCGGCCTTGTGGTAGCGCGGGAGCCGGGTCCAGAACGAGAAGCCGCCGACCTCGAGCAGCTTCTCCTGGCTGTAGAGGACGCACGAGCCGACCCAGGCGACCTTGTAGCGTAGGAATCCTTCGGGCGGGAGGTCGAGTCTCTGGGCGACGTGGTACAGGTTAGCCGCGCGGTGGAGATGCCACCTCTCCCAGCCGTGGCCGTCTTTCTCGACGACCTCGGGCCGCACGGGGCCTTCCCAGGGTTCGAAGACGTGTTGGCCGGGGCGTACGTCGTTCAGGAAGGTGAGACCGGCAGGGAAGGCGCCGACGAAGCCGCACCTCTCGGATTCGAGCACGGAGAGGAGGCGTTCGACGACCCAGGGTTCCATGAAAACGTCGTCGTCGAGAAAGAGGATGGGTTCGGCTTGCGCGCGCTCCAGGAGAAACTGGCGTTGCTCGGCGATGCCGCGCGGCTCGCGGTGGTGCCACTCGACAGAGCCGCCGCGAGCCTCGATCACGCGCCCCACGGCCCGCACTACCGGCGAGTCCTCCGCCCCGTAGCGGCCCTGGCTCGACACCACGACCTGGAGGTCCGTCACGGTCTGCGCCGCGACTCCAGAGAGCGTCATCGCCAGAGACTCGGTCCGCTCGTAAGTCGGGATCAGAACGCTAACTGCTGCCAACACGTCCCCCAAGAGAAGCCAGCACGACCGGTATTAGGTTCCCCAAGAGCACGAAACCGTAACAGATCCTTTGAAGTGAACTTCCGGGAGGATGCATGGATAAGATCCCTGGCAAGAAGATAGTAGAAAAAGCCGAACAGACCGGTAACGAGGTTCCGATCCCGATGACGCGGAGGCGCCTTGGGCTCGTGGAGTTCTTCAAGCGGACCGTGAAGGAGATCAACGAGGACCACCTCGCCGCGTTCGCCGGCAACCTCACCTACAAGGGACTCTTCGCGCTCTTCCCCTTCGCCGTCTTCCTGCTCTCCCTGCTCGGCCTCTTCGGAGCCCCGGATCTCCTGAACTCCCTCCTCGAGCAGGCGCGAATCGTGCTGCCGAACGACGTGGTCGGCTTGCTCGAAGACCAGCTCTTGGGCATCGCCGGGACCAGGGCTCAGGGGGCGTTTACCGCCGGGGCTATAGTCTCGCTCCTCCTCGCCCTGTGGGGCGTCTCGGGGGCGTTCCGCTCGGTGATGGAGGCGATGAACGTCATGTACGAGATCGAGGAAGACCGGCCGTTTTGGAAGGTGTACGGCATCTCCATCTTCCTCTCTTTGGGCGTCGCCGTCCTCCTCATCACCGCGCTCGTGCTCGTCGTCTTCGGACCCGAGATCGGGGGCGCCATCGCCGACGTCGTGGGCCTTGGCTACGTCTTCGAGTTCGTGTGGAACGTCGTGAAGTGGCCGGTCCTGATCTGTGTCGTACTCTTCGCCTTCGCCCTCGTCTACTACTTCGCCCCGGACGTCGAGCAGCGCTTCAGGTACGTGAGCCCCGGCTCGATCGTGGCGGTCACGATGTGGCTGCTCTTCTCGCTCCTCTTCAGGCTCTACGTCGAGAACTTCGGTTCCTACAGCGCCACCTTTGGCTCGTTCGCGGGCATCATCATCCTCATGCTCTACATCTACTACTCATCGTTCATCATGCTCGTGGGCGCCGAGATGAACCAGGTGATCGAAGAACACGTCCCGGAAGGCAAAAACGAGGGCGAAAAGACCCTCAACACCGGGCAACAGTCGACGTAACCGAAAGGGAACGGCTGCTTAGTCCTACAGCGACACTTCTGTTGAACCGCGGTATGCTGCCGTTTCTACGGGGAAAGGAGCGGCGCATGATCATGGAGGAACCTCGGACCGGAGGCAACGAGTTCGACGCCGTCAAACGTTGGGCAAAAACCCTCGACGAGCTGCACGCTATCGTCGCCCGCCGCTTCCGCAGGCCCGAGGTCAGGGCGCGGGCTCGTCGCTACCTCGCCGGCCTCCTCGGACGCGTGGATCGCAAGAACGGCTGGCAAATGGCCGAACGGATGGGCGAGACGGGGCCGCAGGGTGTGCAGCGGCTGCTGAACCGGGCACGATGGGACGTCGGAGCCGTCCGGGACGATCTGCGCGCTTACGTCGTGGAGCACCTCGGCGACCAGGAGAGTGGCGTGCTCATCATGGACGAGACGGGCTTCCTGAAAAAGGGCGGGAAGTCCGTCGGTGTCGTCCGCCAGTACACGGGGACGGCGGGGCGCATCGAGAACGCCCAAGTCGGGGTGTTCTTAGCGTACGCCTCCAGCAAGGGCGCCGCGTTCGTCGACCGCGCGTTGTACCTGCCCAAGGATTGGGCCGGGGACACCGCGCGACGAGCGGAGGCCGACGTTCCCCAGGAGGTGCGGTTCGCGACGAAGGGTGAGCTGGCTAAGCGGATGCTGGAGCGGGCGTTCGAGGCCTGCATCCCGGCACGGTGGGTGGTGGCGGACACGGTCTACGGGACCTACGGGACAGCTCGGGGACTGCGCGGGTGGCTGGAAGACCGCGGCTGCTCCTACGTGCTGGCCGTCACGGGGACGCAGGGCGTCCACCAAGAGGGGCGCCAGCGGCAGGCGCGCAAGGTGGTGGCAGGCCTGCCGGAAGAGGCTTGGACCAGGGCGTCGGCTGGGGCGGGCAGCAAGGGAGAGCGGCTCTACGACTGGGCCCGCGTGCCGCTGACCGGGGTGGGATCGCCCGGCCCGGGACGGTGGTTGCTGGTCCGTCGAAGCATCGCCGACCCCGCCGCGTTGGCGTACTATCTGGCCCACGGCCCGGAGGGAACACCACTCGAAGAGTTGGTCTGGGTAGCGGGCAGGCGCTGGGCCGTGGAGGAGTGCTTCGAGCAGGCCAAGGGCGAGACGGGTCTGGACGAGTACGAGGTCAGGAAGTGGGAGCCCTGGTACCGGCACGTCACGCTCTCGCTGCTCGCCCACGCCTACCTGGCGGTGCTGCGCTCGAAGGCCGGGAGCCGGAAAAGGGGGGCGCCGAGCCCGGTCTGATCCCGCCGACCGTACCGGAGGTGCGCCGCCTCGTTCTAGCGATGACCGGACCAGAGGAAGAACGGGGGTTCCGGCTGGGGTGGTCGCTGTGGCGGAGGGCTCACCAGGCCGTAGCGAAACGTTGCCATGCCAGCAGGCAGCTTCGCTATGGTCTCCCGCCCGGTCCACCGGCGCCCGCAGCTGTGACGGTGTCGCCGAAGCGTCGGGCCCCGGCCGCCGCGCCCCTCATTGACGAAGAATGGGAGCGGGTACGGACGTTGCTGCCGCCGCAAAAGCCGCCCAGCGGCCGGCCGAGGCGCGACCACCGCACGGTGCTCGCCGGGATGCTGTGGGTGCTCGGCACCGGCTCCTCGTGGCGGGACCTACCGCAAGAGGAGTTCGGGCCGTGGCAGACGGTCTATGGGCGCTACCGCAAGTGGTGCGAGGAAGGCCTTTGGCAGCGCATATGGGAGGCGCTACAGTGCTAGAAACACGCAAGTGTCGCTGTAGGACAGAGAGACTGTCTGAAAAGGAGATGTTGGGTGGTAGTTCGGTACTCTAGCATGCATGAGAAAGCCTTACCCAACCGACCTCTCCGACGCCGAATGGACCTGCTTGGAACCACATCTTCCCACCCTCAAAGCGACCGGCCGACCGAGAATCCACAGCTCCCGCGAGATCCTCGACGCGATCTTCTACGTCTTGAGGAGCGGCTGCCCTTGGCGCCTTCTGCCGCACGACTTCCCTCCTTGGAAAACCGTCTTTCACTACTTCAGAGCTTGGCGCATCGACGGAACCTGGGAAAGGATGAACCGCGCGATCCGCGAACGCCTGCGCGTTCGAATCGGACGGAATCCCGAACCTAGCGCTGGGATAGTGGACTCTCAGTCAGCCAAGACCACCGGGGTAGGTGGAGAGGAGCGGGGTTACGATGGTGGCAAGAAGATCAAAGGCCGAAAGCGCCACTTGCTGGTGGACACCGAAGGCTTCGTGCTCAAGGCTAAGGTACACAGCGCCAAGGTATTGGACCAGGAGGGCCTCATACCACTGCTCGAGCGGGCCGAAGAACGGTTCTTGCGCCTCAGGCACCTGTGGCTCGACAGCGCTTACAGGGGCAGAGATAAAGGCAAAGGTTGGGTAGAGGAATCTTTAGGGTGGAGTGTGGAACTCGTCGAACGTCCGCGCAAGCCTGCCCCCAAAGAGGTGTTGATAGCGTGGGCCGAGCAGTGGGCCAAAGAGGGTGTGACTGTCGATTGGGAGAAGCTGTTGCCTCCGCGAGGATTCATCGCTCTCCCGCGTCGTTGGGTGGTGGAGCGCACGTTCGCTTGGCTGTGCCACAACCGTCGGATGAGCAAGGACTACGAGAGGCTGTGCTCGACCGGCGAGGCGTTCGTCTACGCGGCGATGACGCGTTTGATGGTAAGGCGGTTGGCCTATGCCCGATAGTTTTCGGGCGGTGTCTACTTCTACGCTCTTGGGTGAATAGCCCTTCGCTAAGTGCGCCGGGATCTGCTGAGTGGCATCATGCTCATGGTGCGTAGGACCCGTCGGGGAAAGCGGGTCGGCAAGGAGGAGAGTGATGCATCAGCCGGACGACGTGCAGTTCACCACGACGCGCCTCTCCACGGGCTTGCGGGTGCACTATGCCGAACAGGGTAACCCAACAGGTGAAGCCATCGTTTTCCTACACGCGTACGTCGACTCGTGGTTCTCCTACAGCCGAGTGCTACCCTTGCTCTCGGCTGAGTACCACGCCTTCGCGCCCGACCAGCGCGGGCACGGGGACTCAGATAAGCCCGAATGCTGCTACACGGCGGACGACTACGCCGCCGATGTTGATGCGTTCATGGACGCGGTCCGGGTCGAGAAAGCAACCCTGGTGGGTGACTCGTCGGGCGGCCTGATCGCGCAACGGGTGGCGCTTGACTATCCACACCGCGTTAGCCGTCTCGTCCTGATCGGTTCGCCAACCACGTTGGTGAACAACGACGCTGTCAGGGAGTTAGGGCAGGAGATGCTCGCGCTGGAAGATCCCATCTCGCCCGACTTCGTCCAGGAGTTCGTGTTGGGCACGATCCACGACCCGGTCCCAGAGGAGTTCCTCAAGACGACGGTCTCCGAGAGCCTCAAGGTCCCGGCCAGCGTCTGGCGCGATTACTATGAGGGAGTGGTGCTCACGGTTGATGACACGGCGCGGCTAGGTGAGATCGGCACACCGACGTTGATCTTGTGGGGAGAGCAGGACGCCCTCTTACCGCGTGACGAACAAGAATGGCGCGCGGTGGCGATCCCCGATGCCACGTTGAAGGTATACCCAGAGACCGGCCATTTGGCGCACTGGGTGCGGCCGGAGTGGGTCGTCCGGGACCTGGAGGCGTTCATGAGAGGGGAACATCCCGCCTAGCCCTCTGTTCCAGACTCCTGCGCGAACTTCGGCGAACTCCAACTTTCGAGAAACTGTCTGAAACTCTTGATAGCATCAATCCTATGGCCTTCGATCTGACACTATGAGCCAAAGAGAGGTTCCGCCCTTACCGCGTTGCACCACCAAAACTCACGCTCCAGACGCTACCGAGTGACTTTTCAGACAGTCTCTTAGCTCGACTTTAGCCATTTACGCGGCATTGCAAACAACGTCGGTTAGCCGTTCCACAAACTCTCTGAGGACTTTTACCGTGTCGCTCGCACGAGGCGACCCGTAAAAAGTCGCCCTAAAAGAACGTGGACGTGCCTACAGAAG
>JAIVIG010000475.1 GCA_020200675.1 Actinomycetota bacterium | reverse complement strand
ATCTTGATCAGCGTCATAACCTGGAGTTTACCCCTTATCGTTGGCGGTGAGGGCCAGGATCTCGGGGAGGATCGAGGCGCGCCGCGGGGACCGTTAAGTATCTCGTAATGTGTCGGCAATCGCGGCGTAAGATTTGCCTTGTAGATTAGTATTGGCTGGTGGAGCGCCGAGAAAAAGCTCCCCACAGCCCGACCGTGCGCGGAGACGGGTAGGAGGGCCAGAGCCGGAAGGAGACTCTTTGCGACCCGAAGATATCATCGCGCGGGCTGCGGCGGTGCTGCGGGAGAACGACATGGGTGAATGGACCCGCGCCTCCCCCACGCTCTACCCGCACCAATGGAGCTGGGACTCGGCCTTTATAGCCATCGGGCTGGCCCACCTCGACACAGGGCGCGCCGCCGACGAGATCAGGACCCTGCTCGAGTACCAGTGGAAGAACGGCAAGATCCCACACATCGTCTTCAACCCCGAGGCGCCTCCCGAGAGCTACTTCCCAGGCCCCGAGCACTGGGCGAGCGCCGCCGATTCCCCTGACGCTCCACCCGGTACTGCCCTTACCAGCGGCCTGTGCCAGCCACCGGTGCACGCGATCGCGGCCAGGCACATTCTCAGGGTCGCCGAGGCGCGCGGCGAGGGGGTTGCCGAGACCAGGGAGTTCCTCTGCGAGGTCTACCCGAAGCTTCTTGCGTGGCACCGCTACCTGGCAACCGCCCGCGACCCGGAAGGTTCGGGGCTAGTGACCATCTACCACCCCTGGGAGAGCGGCACCGACAACTCCCCGCGCTGGACCCCCGCGCTGGAGCGGGTCGAGGTCGGGGAGATGCCTGACTACGAGCGCCCCGACCTCGAGCACATCCCCGACCCTGCGGAGCGCCCGGCGGGCTACGAGTACGACCGCTTTATCTGGCTGGTCGAGGTCATCAAGCGTGCCCGCTGCGACGACGCCGTTCTGCACCGGACGAGCCCGTTTCTGGCCAAGGACGTGCTGGCGAGCGCGATCCTGGTGCGGGCGAACGAGGCTCTGCTCGACGTGGCCGAAGTCGTCGGCGTCCCAGGGGAAGACCGGGCGATGATAAGGGACTGGATCGAACGCGGGCGACAAGGGCTGGACGAACGTTGGGACCCTGGGCTCGGCCTGTGCCTCGACTACGACCTGCGCGCCGGCGAACCCCTCCCGGCCCGCACCATCGCCGGCTTCGCGCCCCTCATAGCAGGTACCGGAAGGGTAGACCGCCTGGAAACCCTCCTCCGGGTCCTCGACTCGCAGGCCTTCACTGGCAACCCGGACCTCCGTTGGCCCGTCCCTCCGAGCACCAGCCCTGACGAACCGGGCTTCCGCCCCCGCAGCTACTGGCGCGGTCCTGTCTGGCCCGTGATGAACTGGCTCTTGTGGTGGTCTCTGGAGAGCTCGGGGGAACAGAAAAGAGCGGCCCGGCTCAAAGGCTACGCCCTCGCTCAACTCTCTGACGGGTGCTTTGGGGAGTACTACGAGCCCTTCACGGGCGAGGCTTTGGGCTCGGACGATCAGTCGTGGACAGCGGCCGTGGCTCTCGACTGGCTGGCGGACGAGGAGCCTGAGGAGAGGTCATGACCTACCAGCCGATACAGGACTACGGGATCATCGGCGACATGCACAGCGCGGCCTTGGTCGGGACGGACGGCTCCATAGACTGGCTGTGCTTTCCGCATTTCGACTCCCCGAGCGTCTTCGCCGCCATCCTGGACGACGAGAAGGGAGGACGCTTCAAGATAGCCCCCGCAAGTGAGGGGGCCGCCCGCAAACAGCTCTACTGGCCCGACACGAACGTCCTCATAACGCGCTTCTTCACGCCTGACGGGGTCGGGGAGGTCATCGACTACATGCCCGTCGGCGTCCCCGATAACGGGCACGGATACCATCAGCTCCTCCGCCGGGTCAGGGTGGTGCGCGGGGAGATGAGCTTCCGGGTGGAGTGTTCCCCAGCCTTCGACTACGCCCGGGAGGAGCACGGGACCGAGGTCACGGACGAAGGCGCGTGCTTCCGCTCGCCGGGCCTCAGCCTGGGGCTTGCGACGCGCGTCCCACTGGAGGAGAGCGCGGGCTCGGTGGTCGCCGAGTTCACCCTGGACGAGGGCGAGGCGGCGGTGTTCGTGCTGCGGGAGATCGAGGCCGGCGGCGGCTGCGGGCTCTCACTCTCCGAGAAGGAAGAGGAAAGACTGTTCAAGCAGACCGTAGAGTACTGGCGCCGCTGGCTCTCCAAGTGCACCTACACGGGCCGCTGGCGCGAGGTCGTCCAGCGCTCGGCGCTTGCGCTCAAGCTCCTGACGTTCGAGTCCACGGGGGCGATGGTGGCGGCCCCCACGATGGGGTTGCCTGAAGGCGTTGGTGGCGAGCGCAACTGGGACTACCGCTACACCTGGATCAGGGACGCCGCCTTCACCCTCTACGGCCTCCTGCGAATAGGATTCACCGAGGAAGCCGCGGCGTTTATGGGCTGGATCGAGGCCCGCTGCCGGGACTCCGGAACCGACGGATCTCTACAACTCATGTACGGGCTGGACGGGCGCCACGACCTGACCGAGGAGACCCTGGACCACCTCGACGGCTACCGCGGCTCGCGCC
>JAIVIG010000474.1 GCA_020200675.1 Actinomycetota bacterium | reverse complement strand
CCGGCCAGCGCCTCAGGAGCTCCTTCGCCCAGGCCATGGAGGAGTCGGAGGTCTCCGCGATGTGCCGCGCCGACGTGGAGCGCCTGGTCCTGGACAAGCCGCAGGTGGGCTTGCAGCTGGTGCACCTCCTGAGCGACCGCCTGAGCACCTACGAGACCCGCATGGAGGACATAGCCGTCAAAGAGGTGCCCGCCCGCTTGGCGAGCCTGATCCTCCTGCTCGTCGATAGCCAGGGCGTCAGGACCCCAACGAGTTACAAGATACCTACCCGCTACACCCACCAGCAGCTTGGCACCATGATCGGGGCCAACCGGGAGGCCGTCACCCGCGCCTTCGCCCGGCTCAGGGAGAACGGCACCGTCGAGACGAAGCGTCGTTACATCCACGTCGAGAACATCGAGGCGCTGAAAATAGCGGCCGAGGCAAACGTTCAAGAGGTTTGAAGGGGCCGATGGAGAAGACCCTGCTCAGGCACTTCCAGATAGAGGTCGAGCGCCAGTGCCAGTTCGCGATGATCGCGCTGCAGGATATGGAGGAGGCTTCCGCCAACAGCGACGGCACCCTCTTCTGGTACTCCGTCCAGAACCTGATGGTCGCCGTGGGCAGAATCTCTCGTCTCCTCTGGCCGCCCGACTCGCTCTTCCCGAAAAGGGGAGCCGAGTTGAGAGAGAGCCTCGGCGTCGGCGAGGATTCCCCCCTCAGAGCGTTGGAGTTCGTCGAGCACTTCGAGCACTTCGACAAGCGCCTGGAAACCTGGTACATGAACTCGGAGCACCGCAGATTTTTCGACTCCTACACCGAGCCGCTGGACGTGCTCGCCGAGACCGCACCGGGGGATCGCTTCCGTGGCTACGAGACGGAGAAGAACGCCATCCTCTTCCACGGCCAAACCTACGAGATCGAGCCGGTATCCCGCGCCGTGGAGGAACTGCAGGCCAAAGCCGAACAACAGATGCAAAAGCCCCGCTTCGATACCGACGCCTGAGAGAGCCCGGCACCGGCCCTTGGTGTCCCACGACACAAGATCTCGCTCGCAGCGAACCGTTTTGTGCTCTGCGACACAGAGGGGCTCAAAGGGGAGTTTGAACGCTGATACGGCATGGTAACACGTAGTAGCAAGCTTCTAACGAGGAAGCAGCTGTGACGTGTTAGCACCTAAGCAAGGAGGTCGAAGTGGAACGCGAGGAGCGCAGCGACAGGTTCACCGCTATAGAGGACCGGCTCGCCGGCTACACGGTCTACGACCAGAACTACGACAAGATCGGCAACGTAGACGACCTGTTCGTGGACGAAAACGACCAGCCCGAGTACATCGGTGTCAAGATGGGCTTCCTCGGCATGAGCTCCACCCTCATCCCCATGGACATGGTACGGGTGAACGACCAGCGGCAGCTCGTCGAGGTCGCGGCGGACAAGGATTACGTCAAGGGCGGCCCGACTTTCGACGACGACAAGGAGATCACGCCCGAGTTCGAGGACGAGGTCTACTCCTACTACGGCCTCCAGGGCGCGGAGTCCTCTGCCGAGCGTAGCGCCTACGGTGGATATTACGGCTCGGAGACCGATGCGGATTCCGGCGAGCGACACCCCGGCATCGCGATGGGCGACACCGAGAGCGGCGAGTTCCAGGAGCACGCCCCCGAGGAAGAGGGAATTGGCGACCAGTCCGGCTCGGACCTCGAAGACGAGGACGAGCTCAGGGTCCAGAGGACCGAAGAGGAGCTTCGGGCCGGAACCCGTGAGCGCGAGGCCGGAGAGGTCAACGTCAGAAAGCGCGTGAGAACCGACCGCGAGAGCGTTGAGGTGCCTACCAGGCGCGAGGAGGTCTCGGTTGAGCGGGTGCCGGTGGAGGGTGAAGCCGCCACCGAAGCCGAGATAGGCGACGATGAGGTGAGGGTGCCGCTCACCGAGGAAGAGGTGGTTGTGGAGAAGCGGCCGGTGGCCAAGGAGGAGATCCGCCTCCGCAAGGACGTTGTCGAGGACACCGAGGTTGTCGAGGAGGATGTCCGGCGCGAGGAAGTCGACGTGGACGAAGACGTCGAGCGGCGTAACCGGTAGGTAATCCCTTAAGTCTTATAGACAGAAACGGCAAAGAAAGAGATGGGTAAGATGGGTAGGTCCGGTCCCCGAACTGGGCCCTTGCTTCTTGACAAGGAGGTAGATTGACTGAGAGAGCGGAGCTGGGGACGAGCTGGACCAGCGTCATCGTCGGCTGGTTCGTCGCGCTGGGGGTCGGTTTACTCTTGAGCGGTATCGTGGGCGCCATCGTGGGCGCCATCTTCTCCGCCATGGGCGGTAGCTCCGCCACCACGGGAGGAGGTATACTCTTCCCGTTCATTGGGGGCGCTTTAGGAGGGGCGCGCGGAGCCAGCGTCGGCCGGCGGAGGCCGCACGCGTAGAGAGGAAGACGGAAGAAAGGAGATAGGTAGATGATCGAGTCCCTACGCGCAGGATTGACCGCGCTCTTCGCCTACATACCGCAGCTGATCGGCGCGATCATTATCCTGATCGTCGGCTACGTCGCGGCCAGGATCTTGCAGGCGGTGGTCGCCCGGGTCCTGCAAGGGATCGGCTTCGACGGCTGGATGGAGCGTGGCGGCATAAAGCAGTTCTTCGACAGGGCGCAAACACGCGAAACCCCGGCCACCGTCCTCGGCAAGCTGGTGTTCTGGCTCGTGTTCATCATCGCCATCACGATGGCAGCTGACGCCCTTGGTATCCAGCAGGTCTCAGAGGTCCTCGCGCAGCTGATCGCCTACATCCCGAGCATAATCGCTGCGATCCTGATCCTGGTCCTCGCCGCGCTCCTTGCCAACTTCCTCGCCAGTATAGTGCGGGGCGCTACCGGCAGCGACCTTCTCTCGAACATAGCCCGGTACGCCATCATCATCTACGCGGCGTTCGCCGCCATCACGGAGTTGGGCATAGCGGTGCAGTTGACCGCTCCCACGTTCCTGATCATTCTCGGGGCGGTGGCCCTGGCTGCGGCCATAGCGTTCGGCCTTGGCAGCCGGGAGGTTGCGAAGGACATCGTCGAGAAGGCATACGAGCGCAGGGACGAAGCCCGGCAGATGGTGCAGCAACAGGGCGGCGACGACTCCACTCAGGGCGCCAGCACTACCAGCGCAGATACCACGTTCGCTGGAGAAACCACCCGCGTCTTCCAGGGCGCCTTCCAGGATGTCCCGCACATCCACCAGGGCGACTTGCAGGCGTTCGTTCGCCCCCGGTTGCTCGTCCTCGTCCCAGCCCTCGGCCTCGGCGTCCAGCGCCCGGCTGGTAACCTCCAGGGCTTCCTGGTGCGCGTCCATCAGGCGGTCCACGATCCTCCGCAAACGCTCGGACTCCTCGCTCATGCAGGGTTTCCTTCTTCGGACACCTCATCGGCCTGCAGGCTCTGCTCCTCGGCCTCGAGGCCCTCGAGCATCTCCGCCACCAGCACGGGGTCGGGGTCCTCTTGCAAGTAACCACCCCGCACCAGTTCCTTCGACACCTCTTCGGCAGGCCGCTGCCGCGCCCCCGGATCGTCGCGCAGTAGCCCCTTGAGGGCCTCGAGGATCCGGTCCGGACCGGGGCCCAACTGTATGTTGCCGCTGGTCATCTCACTACTCCCCTCGAGGGTTACGCTCCGGCCGAATTGTAGCCGCTCGGCGTCGCTCTAGGTTGCCACTTCATGGCTGTCATGCCAAGCAAGCCAATAGGGGCTCCGAACAATGGCCACCCGGCATAGCCGAAAAAGAGCCGCCTGGCAGATGCGCCACGACCGCTTCGCATAGTACGCTCCAAGGTGCAAGGTCCGGAGCGGGGTTCTCACGCATACCTCCTCTTCCCCGCCCGGCCATAGACAAGGGGACGAGCGTGGACAGGTCGTGGGAAGAGTTGCGGTTGCCGCCCGGTTACCAGCTGGAGCGGGACCCCGACATGCTCGTCCTGCGGCGACCGGACGGCTCGACGGTCGCGACGTTCAGCGCCCGCGGGGTCGTGCCCGAACACGTTGAGGAGGCGGCGCGGGAAGACGCCGCCAGAGACCAAGACGGGGACGGCCCCCAAGCCCCGGAAGAACCGCCCCGGCGGGAATAAGGGGTCCCCGTAGCTCACGGCGCCTCGCCCCTCAGACCCTTCCCCAACCCCTCCAAGCCCCTGCCGATTCTACTCGCTCGAAGCGCACCTCTTTAGCGGCACCAGCTATCGTTGCGGAGAATGTCAGCCCACTTCGGTATGTACTCCGACCACAACATGGTGTAGTGGTTCGCGCCTTCGAGGAGGGTATCCGAGCGGAGGTCGAGGACCCCGGCCATCGCGTCGCGGGTCTCCTCGGAGATGAGCGGGTCGCTGCCGGGGAAGAAGCCCGCCGAGGCCCGCATCAGGGCGACCGGGCAGCCGACGTTCTGCATCTCCTCGGCGGTCGGGCTGGTGGAGGAGACCGAGGGCGAGTCCTCTTCGGCTGCCGCGCTAGAGGCCTTGGGCCGATAGCCACCCTCGACCTCCTCGAGGTCGTAGAGGTAGTAGTCGGCGAGGTCCGGCGGCAGGTCGTCCATCTTCAGGCCCTGGTCGGGGAACCAGAAGTTCAGGTAATCCTCCGGGTTCTCGAAGGTCATGTCGAGGCGCCTGAAGGCCCGCGCGAGACCCTCCTCTATCGCCGCAGCTTCCTGCTTTTGCTCCTCAGAGATGTCTTCGGGCGAGACTTCGACGCGGGGCCAGCCGCCGTCGAGGAGGATGAGGGCGCGGACGCGGTCAGGGTAGGAGAGGGCGGTTTTGAGGGCGACGAAGCCGCCCATGGAGTGGCCGAGGATCGCGGCTCTTTCGAGGCCGAGGTGGTCGAGGACCCGGATCACGTCCCCCGCGTGCGCCTCGAGCCCGTAGCCCGACCCGGGCTTCGCCGAGTCGCCCCGGCCCCGCAAATCCACCCCGACGAGCGAGCGCGAGGATGCGAGATATCTTGCCAGAGCGTTGAAGGCACGGTGCTGGGCGGTGATGCCGTGCAGGCAGATAACGGGGTCGGAGCCGTCCCCGGAGCGCCAGATCGCCAGCTCCACCTCACCGGGCACCCTGTCCGCACTCCAGAGGCTCATCTCCACGGAGGGGATTATACTGCCCTGGCTATGGACTACTTCGAGAACATAATGGACGCCGTAGGAAACACGCCGCTCGTCCGGCTCGGACGCGTCGAGAGGGGCGAGGGCATCCGCGCGCGCGTCCTGGCCAAGCTCGAGTACCTCAACCCCGGAGGCTCTGTCAAGGACCGGCCC
>JAIVIG010000213.1 GCA_020200675.1 Actinomycetota bacterium | reverse complement strand
ACTCTCACCAATTCTAACCGCTCGGCGCCGCACTTTGATAGCTCAGCACGAAAAGTGAGCCCCTCCAAGCGTATGCAGTTGTGCATCGACGCGAGGTCGTCGTGCTCGAGTTCGCTTCCTTAAACGCTTGGTGGGAATTATCCGTAGGGGATTTGAGCGGAAGGTGTCCACACACTAGAGTCGGTTTGCCCACCGATCCCGAAGGGAAAGGAACCGACTCCTCATGGTTGATGTGGACACCTTCCTCACCACTGTGAATATCCTACAGGATGGTTGCGGACGACGCCTCGGTCTGCCTGACCCATCCATTCACCGAGGCCGAAGTGCCTTCAAAGTGACCTGTCGGCCGACCTTGGCGCCGTCCCGCTACCGTCCAGGGGCGGAGGAACGTGACCTAATAGGAGCTTGTTGGTGACGTGACCCGTCACAGTATCGTCCGTCTTCCGGGTCGCTGGGCGGGCACACAATGACCGCAAGACACGGAAAGGAGTGAGGCACATGAGTACAACCGCCGTGCAGGGCCCGGAGAATGTGCTCGAGGTGGTGTTGGGCGTGGACACGCACCTCGACATCCACGTGGCGGCGGTCCTGGACCAGTTGGGCAGGCCCCTGGGCGAGTTGGCCGTGCCGACGACCAAGAGAGGCTACCATAGTCTCCTGGCGTGGGCGGAGGGTTTCGGTCCCGTGAGGTGCGCCGGAGTAGAAGGGACCAGCAGCTATGGTGCCGGACTCACCCGCCACCTGAAGGCCGCGGGGCTCGTGGTGGTGGAAGTTCAGAGGCCCAAGCGCCGCCATCTCCGGCGCAACGGCAAGTCCGACCCCATCGATGCTGAGGCCGCCGCCCGGGCGGTGCTGGCTGGCCAGACGCAAGGAGTGCCCAAGAGCGCAGACGGTCGCGTGGAGATGATCCGGGTCTTGAGAGCCGCCAGGCGCTCGGCAGTGAAGGCCAAAACCCAGGCTGCCAACCAACTCCAGGGCTTACGGGTGACGGCCCCAGAGGCGCTCCGACACCGTTTGCGCGGTCTCTCGACAAAAGGACTTGTCAGCGTGGCCGCTCGCTTCCGCCCGACTAACAATCTCGACGACGTGGAGGCGGCGACTAGGCTCGCGCTTCGTTCGGTAGCCCGGCGTTACAGGACTCTCTCGGAGGAGATCGTCGAGCTGGAGGCACAACTCGAGCGGCTGGTGGCAGAGGCCGCCCCGGAACTGCTCTCCTTGCCAGCCGTCGGCACCGACCACGCGGCGACGCTTCTGCTCGCTGCCGGCGACAACCCGGAGAGGTTAAGAACCGAGGCTTCTTTTGCTAGCCTCTGCGGCGTGTCGCCCATAGAAGCCTCCTCGGGGAAGGTAGTACGACATCGCCTCAACCGAGGCGGTAACCGGGACGCCAACCGTGCTCTACACATGATCTGCATGGTTAGGATGGGCTCGGAGCGGCGCACCCGGGAGTACGTCGCTAGGCGCACCGCAGAGGGTAAGTCCAAGAGGGAGATCATCCGCTGCCTTAAACGCTACGTAGCCCGTGAGGTCTACCGCGTACTGGTACCGACCGCCTCGCCTTCGCCGATTGGATCATGAACGAAGGCTGGATCGTCGGTGTAACCTGCGTCACTTGACTATAGGAGCGTCACTTTACGTTACGGTTGACGACTTCTGCCACTCCCATCCGCCAAAAAAGCGACCCGGCCCCCAAGCCTCCCTCTCCGAAAGCGAAATCATCACCCTCACCATCTTCGCCCAGTGGTCCCGTTTCGCAAGCGAGCGGGACTTCTACCGCTACGCCCAGACCAACCTGCTCGATGCCTTCCCTACCCTGCCCAGTCGCTCACAGTTCAACCGCCTGGTGCGCTCCTGTACCCAGCTCATCGAGGCTTTCTTCTTACACTTGGTGAGTCTTTTGGAGGTCCGGAAGAGTCCTTACGAAGCCCTCGATAGCTCGGCGATGCCCATCCGCAACTGCAAGCGCCGTGGGCACGGATGGCTGGCTGGGAATGCCGACATCGGTTGGTCCAACAGCATAGGCTGGTACGAAGGCTTTAGCTTGCTCACTTCCGTTGACCCTACTGGGGCCATCACCGGCTTCTGCTTTGGGGCCGCCTCCACCGCCGACCAGCAGATGGCCGAGACCTTCTTCGCCACAAGAGCCTATCCCAACGAAAGGCTCATCAGCGTGGGTTCGGCTTCCTCGGGACCTTACATGACCGACAAGGGCTTCGAAGGCGCCGAAAACCACCTCAAGTGGCTCCACCACTATGGGGCTCGAGTCATCCATCCGCCCAAACGAAACTCTAAAAAGCCCTGGTCCAAGCGCCTGAGGAGGTGGGTGGCCTCTATTCGCCAGATCGTAGAGAGCACCTACGACAAGCTCTTCAATACCTTCGGTCTGTGGCGGGAGCGTCCCCACGAGCTTGAAGGGTTGCGGGCGCGTCTGGCAGCGAGGATGGCTCTGCACGATTTCTGCATCTGGCTCAACGATCAACTGGGACGTCCCCGGTTGGCCTTCGCCGACTTGTTGGCATGGTGAGCTCACAATTCACACCAAGCGTCTAATGATGTCGCGGGGGTCTTTGTCACCTCGTCTACGAGTGTGGATCCTGAGGAGATGCCGATAACGCATAAGGTGGCAC
>JAIVIG010000473.1 GCA_020200675.1 Actinomycetota bacterium | reverse complement strand
CTCGTGGCGTACTCGTTCCTGTCTATCCTGCGGAACACCATGGTGGGGTTGCAGCAGGTGGATCGCTCCACCATCGAGGCCGCTCGCGGCATGGGGATGACGAAGATGGCGGTGCTGTTCCGCATCGAGCTGCCGCTCGCCGTTCCGATCATCCTCGCCGGCGTCAGGACTGCCCTGATCATCAACGTCGGCACCGCCACGCTGGGAGCGTTCATAGGCGCCGGTGGCCTGGGGGAGATGATCAACAGCGGCCTCTCCCTGGGCCGCTACGATACGGTGCTGATCGTCGGCAGCGTGCTGACCGCCATTCTGGCCCTGTTCATCGACTGGCTGGGGGGTGTGGCCGAGGATATCCTGCGCCCGAAAGGCTTGTAGTCCGGGCCGTGCATGACTCTCTTGTCCATCCGACCATAAGGAGGAACGCTATGCGAAAGGTGCGTGCAAACCTGTTGAAGCTACTCGGGCTCATCGCCGTCCTGGTCCTGGTCGCCGTGGGCTGCGGTGGCGGCGGGACTTCCGGGAAGGCGGATCTATCGGGGGCCGAGATCACCGTCGGCTCCAAGGAGTTCACCGAGCAGCTGGTCCTCGGTCAGATCGCCATCCTGGTCCTCGAGAACGCCGGGGCCACGGTAGAGGACCAGACCCGTCTGGCCGGATCGGTCGCCGCCCGCCAGGCGCTTGAATCCGGCGAGATCGACACGTACTGGGATTACACCGGGACTGGCTGGATCACCTACCTGGGACACACCCAGCCCATCGACGGCAGCCAGAAGCAATATGAGGCTGTTGCCAAAGAGGACCTCAAGAAGAACGACATCAAGTGGCTACCTCCCGCCCCGGCCAACAACACCTACGTGCTCGCCGTGCGCGAAGAGGTCTACGACGATCTCGGCGTCAAGGAGCTCTCGGACTTCGAGCAGCTGATCAAAGAGAACCCGGAGGAGGCCTCGCTGTGCGCGGCGACCGAGTTCCTTAACCGCGACGACGGCCTGCCGGGGTTGGAGGAAGCCTACGGGTTCGAGTTCCCGAGTGACCAACTGGTCAAGATAGAGTTGGGTTTGATCCCCGAGGCCGTCGACCAGGGAGAGAGGTGTAACTTCGGCGAGGTGTTCGCAACTGACGCGCGTATCGAGGGGCTGGATCTCAAGGTCATCGAGGACGACAAGAGCTTCTTCCCCGTCTACAACCCGGCGCTCAACGTGCGCAAGCAGGTGTACGAGGACTACCCGGAGATCGAGAAGATCTTCGCGCCCGTCTCCGAGAAGCTCACTACCGAGACGCTGCTGAACCTGAACGCGCAGGTCGACGTGGAGGGGCAACTCCCCGAAGATGTGGCCGAGCAGTGGCTCAGCGAAAACGGGTTCATCTAGAAAGCGACCCGACGGCGATGGCCGGGCTTGACGTCTGGCCATCGCGTCTCCCGACGACCGAAGGGTTTCACACGGGTGCATCCTTATTCTGCGTAGCCGTCGAAACGAGTTATGGTCCGTTGCCACGCCGCGATATCCCGGTGGGGCTGGCTCCGCTTCCAACGCCGGTTACTTGGTAAGGAATAAACAAGAAAGGTAGTATGGGATTGTGCGGGTGGCCTTAGCTCAGATCGACTGCCTACTTGGCGATCTTGCCGAGAACCTCCGCCGGGCGAAAGAAGTCGTGGGCGAGGCGAAGGACAAAGGTGCGGACCTGGTCGTCTTTCCCGAGCTGACTTTGGCCGGCTACGCACTAAGAGAATTCAGCAACGAAATCGCCATTGAGGCGCAAAGCGAGCCTATCATCTCTCTGGCCGAGGAGGCGGGAGAGATGGGGGTGGTCGTGGGGTTTTGTGAGGAGGGGCGCGGCTTCCACATTTACAACAGCGCGGCTTATTTGGAAGGAGGCTCCCTTCTCCACCTGCACCGCAAGCTTTACTTACCGAACTACAGAATCTACGAAGAGAGGAAACACTACAATCCGGGGCAGAGCCTGCGGGCCTTCGATACCAAACTCGGCCGCATGGCCATATTGATCTGTAACGATGCCTGGCAACCGTTTCTGCCCGTCATCGCGGTTCAGGATGGGGCCCAGGTGCTCATAATCCCTGCCAACAGCGGTCATTATCCGTATCCCGAGCTGTTGGACACGAAGGAGTACTGGCGAGACATCACCCGCTTCTACGCCCGCATGCTCGAAAGTTACGTGATCTTTGCCAATCGAGTCGGCGAGGAGGAAGACCTCGTTTTCTTGGGCTACTCCCATGTCGTCGACCCCTGGGGGTGGGTCGTGGCGGAAGGACCCGATGATGAAGAGGCCCTGATCACCGTAGACATAGACCTCGGCAACGTCCGGCGACGCCGTCGAGAGGTGCCCCTGGTAAAAGAGGCTCGTCTCGCCCTCCTGAGTAAGGAACTCAATCGTCTTGCCGAAGAAGGCGGTGACCTGTGAGTGACTCAAAGGGTCTCTGCTACGCATCGCGCTGCCTCCGCCATACCACATGACCGGCCTCCTAGTGAAAGCTGGATGAACGCTGGACCGCAAACCTGGCGCGTCGCCGAGTTCGCGCGCACCGTGCGGTGGGAAGATCTCCCGGCAGACGTGCGGTCCCAAGCTATCCGCTGCGTGCTCGACCTCTGCGGGGCCACCGTCGCGGG
>JAIVIG010000212.1 GCA_020200675.1 Actinomycetota bacterium | reverse complement strand
GCGCAAGGCCGATGGCGATGAACGCGCTGTCCCAGCTCCACTGGTGAGGGTAGAGTTCCGGCGCGGCCTTCGTCCATCCACCCATGTCGTTTTTGCGCAGGACCTTAGCGGCATCGCGGGCCAGTGCAGGTGCGTCTTCCGGCGGGCCGTGGCGGGAGGCTCGCACCACCCCCGTGCGACGATAGCCTGCAGCCGGCTCTTCTCCGGAGGCCCCGCCGCTCCTACCCATACCGGGTTCGCCGGACTTCCTGCCATCGCCGGGAAGGCCGGTCGTTGTCAAGGGGTCTCCTCTCCGCAATGTCGCGTCCCTGTCGCCAACATTGACGGCCCGGAACCCCGGTTTCTTACGTGCGGGTGCTCGGAGGGTCCTTCGAGGGTATTGCGCCCGAGCCTCTCGATCTTCCGCGGCGGCTTATGCCACGTCCACGAGCTCGGCCCGTACGATTAGGCGCCGGGAGTAGTCTGGGAGCGTGCACGTCTGCAGCGTCAGGACGTTCTTGCCCTCCACGGGCTCCATCACCCTAACGGCGCTCGGGCCCACCACGAATTCCTTGAAGACCCTGTAAGTGTACTTCTTGCCATCGGCGTCCGTTACGAAGACCTTATCGCCTTTCTCCAGCTTGTCTAAGTCCCAGAACGTAAGCCAGCTCTCGGTGTTCGGGTAGCCGAGGCGGTGGCCCGCTAGGTAGACGTTCGGCTGCTTCTGCCAGGGGAAGCCGGTCCCCTTCAGGTGTATGGCGGCACTCCTCCTGAGCGCATTCTCGTCGTCCCCCGACGCGTCGGGGACCTCGTCGTTTTCGATCCGGGCCATCTTCGGGATCGTCAGCTTGAGGGTCTTGTCCTCCGGTCCTCCGTAGTCCTGCGCGCTGCGCGTGTCTTCGATCCTTGGTACGTTGAAACCGCCCGGGTTGCCGTTGCTGGCGACCGCGCTCTGCTGACCCTGATGCACGAAGAAAGAAGCTACAAGTGCGGTCCCCCCTCCTATCATGATCAGGGTACCGAGCCAGGACAAGATGTTTCTGGTACTCAATTTGCTAGACCTCCTTCCGGGAAACTCACCTTAAGAGTCCTCCTACGGGTTAACAGGCGCGGGCTCGGTGTTCGGGATGGGTTCGCCTTCTTCCGAGATCAGCGGTTCGTAAGTGTCCTTGTGCAGCACCCCATCAAAGAGGACTTCACCGTTCTTCTTAACCGTCTGGTGGGTGACCCAACCGGTCTGCCGTTTGCTCGCCGAGATCCTCCTGGAGTCCATCTCCACCTTCTTCCCAGTGGGCCGGCCCCAGACCTCTGCGTACAGGTAGCCGTCGTCGGCGACATACTCCCGCACCATCACATAGCCATCGGAGGTGTTCCGGAACCTCATGTCGAGTTCCTGGCCGCTGTAGCCGTTTGCCGCTCCGAACCACAGCGTCGAGTCGAGGCCGGGGCGAATGTAGGAGAGCTCCGAATAGTGCGGGTGACGCTCTATCACGTCGAGGCCGGCGTAGTTGGTTGCCATGTATACGGTCGATGCGATCTGACACAGACCGCCGCCGAGGGCGCTCTCCACCTTGCCGTCGATAATTACGTTGGCGTCGTTGTACTCCAGGGGGGCGAGAATATCGTTGGCAGAGAAGACCTCTCCGGGGGCCAGAGTCGTCCCGTTTATGGCCCTCGAGGCGATCCGAAGGTTCTCTACCCGCGCCTGGCTCTCGTCGCCGGTGCCAACATACCTCGTGCGGTAGCGGCCCACCAGTTCCGTCGGCTTGAGGCGCTTGGCCTCGGCGGTGGTCAACTCGGGTCTGGACTCTACAACGGAAACCTCATAGGTGCGCCGTCCCTGGAAAACTCCTTTTCGCAGGGCGTCGAGCAGCTCTTCCTCCTGAACACGCCGGCCCGCTTCACCGGGCGTCACCGATACCGCAGAGCCCTCGATTGTGAAGTCCGCCTCCTCGGGCTCGACGGTGAGTTGGTCGTGAACGCCCGCCAGGTAGTCGCCCATCCTGTTGCGGTTCAGACCGACCCGGAAGCCCCCGTCCTGTGCGGTGACCTCCAGCGCCGCTCGAATCTCGGCGGGCGATATGCTCCAGCGTTGTCCGTCGTAGGTGAGGGTAATCGGCGCGCCCGCAGCGGCGCGGGCCTTCTCGGCGGCATGCTCGGCCTCGGCCGTGGTGTACCGTGGCCGGAGGACCTCCCCGACGATCTCCGCCTCCCCTCCCATGTCCTCGATGGCCCGGTTCACGCTTTGCGCGGTGGCGTTCACGTCGAGCTCGTATCCTTCGCGTGCGCTCACCACCTCGATCTCCCGGCCGTGCACGTTTATGAGCGCTGCACGAGGTTCCTCCTGCCACCGGGAGGCGATGTCTTGAACCTGTGCGCGCACTTTTCCCGTCCGGTACTCAACGGCGGGAGGTATGGCCAGCGTGCCGGAGGCCGCGTGCAGGCGATCTGAGAGCCGCCTCGCGATGCTTCCTTCTCGGCCCACGGCGTAGGCAGCGTCCACCGTAGCTTCAATGTCGTAATGGGCACCCATCCGTCCGGGACTGAGCGTCATCTGCTCGGGACCGTTGAGCTCGATCCCCTCCAGGACGCGCGTAGCACGCTGGCGTACTATCCTCTCCGCTTCATCGGGCGTCTTGCCTCCGAGATCCACGCTTCCGAC
>JAIVIG010000472.1 GCA_020200675.1 Actinomycetota bacterium | reverse complement strand
CTCGTTGGTGCTGCAGAGGTTGGCTCCGGGCGCGCCGGGCTCGAACTTGACCAGTACCTCGCCGGGGACGAACCCCTGCGGCGGCGTCTGAGCGTGGGCTGGATGAGTCCCGGCGGTGAACTACGCCAACGCGCCACCGGCAAACAGCGCCAGCACGCTCGCGAGCACGAGCGCCGCTGTCATCACCGCCACTCTCAATCGATTCGTTCCAGCCATCTCAGTTTTACCTTCCCGGTCCTTCTCCGTTTATGGCGAGAAGAACATGCTCGTTTTATAGCGCCCCTAAGTATAAGGGTAGTAGGCAAGCCTGCACATGGGTCAGGTAGCTCATTTTGGGGGGTCACCTGACCCATTTTTGGTACTTTTGGCCGACTTCCGTTTTGGCCGACTTCCGAGAACACGCTGCCCGCGATCATCGGGCGGAACGGCAGTTGCCTCTCCTACCGGCCCTGTACAAAAATCTGGTTGATCACCATATATTGTGGTTTCTCGGGAGAAGCACTCTACATCTTGTATGCAAACAGCACTATCTGTGCAAGATCCCGCTTGCTCTCCGGCAGCGCTCGCTGTTATAAGTACCGAAGAGCACACTGTGCCCTATTAAGCTGGGCGAGGGAGGCGCGGCGTATGACCGAGGCGTTACTTTTCGTTAGCGTCGGCTCCCTCCTTACAGTCGGTGCCGCGACCTTCACCATCGCCGCTCTCACCCTACGTAATGCGCGGAGGTACGTGGAGCTGGCCGAGGAACGCATGGAGTATCTTCGCGAGGGGCAAGCCCGTCTCCTGGTGTTCCTGATCGAAGAACGTCAGAGCCTGAAGGAAGAGCTCGAGCAGGAGCGAGAGCAGCACCTGGAGACCCGGCAGGAAGGCGAAGGGCGCCGCACACGCCGAGAGGCCGAGCGCAGGATAGACGACTTGAAGCGAGAGCTCCTGGAGCTCCGAACGATCCCACGGAACCGAGAGGCCACACAGAGAAGCCCTTCGTCCCTTCTGGAGAGGCCCTCCGGGGACAACATGCCGGGAACTCGTGAGCCCGTAAAGACGTCGCCGACAGAGGAGACGCAGAGGGCTGGAAGGATGCCGCAAACGGCAAGCTCTCCGGGGACTCCGCCAGAAGATACGAGGCCGCGTGTTGCGGTGTGGCATCCGCACCCCGACGACGACGTCAGCCCGGCGAGGGCGTCAGCAGAGCAAGCAGCCGGTCCAAGCGCCGCTCCGGTGGAGATGTTCCGCAGGCACTATGACAAGTACCTGGAGAATTACGAGGGTTACGTGAAGCTGGCCGAGAGGATCTACCGGATGCAGGATAACGCCGAGGCGGCCCACGGTTCTCTAGCAGAACGCGAATGGGAGGAGAGGCTGCGCCGGGTGAACGACGGCATAAAAAGGACGACAGCGAGGCTGGATATCCTGGAAGAGTACAACCCCGGGCTGGCGACCGACGACCGCATCTCCCGCCGCGCCAACATCGCTCGAAGCCACTCGGAGCTCGAGAGAAGCAGGTAAGGTCGTAGAAGAAAGAGGACCGCGGCTCCTTTTGCCGAGGTCTGCCTGACTCCCTTCGCGTTGAGCTCCAGGCATCCGCTCTGGCCTCGGAGCAGTACCGGGTGGAGATCCACGACGAGCAGCCCAGCGAACGTCTAGTCGGCGAACGAGGATAAGAGAGGAGTTGCGGCCCGTTCTTCCGGTCGGGACAAATGTACTATCCACGGCGCGTGAAAATACGCAGTTTGGGGGATGCGGACGGCCGGAGTCCTACTCGTCTCCGGCCTCTTCGTCCTGAGAGCCCTCATCTTCGGCCTGAGAATCCTGCCCTCTTTGTCCCGTTACCCGGGCTATCCCTTCGGGTGTCACGACGAACGCCTCGTAGTCGTTGGCGCCCTCGGCGATCCAGCCCTGCTCGTCGAGGTAACGCGCCGCCGACCTGAATTCCTTGTTGCTGAGGCTCGCCTTCCGCATGACGGGCAGCGCGAACACGTGCTCGTTGGGCTTCTCGCCGGCTTCCGCGACGGCTGCTTCAAGGACCCTGTGCGCCTTCTGCTGCTCCTCCGAGGTCTCACTCACGATGGTCTCCCCTTCCGATCTTTCGCCCGTCCCCAGTCTAACTCAAGGGGTGTGCCCCGGGAAAGGGTCGAGGGTCCCGGCCAGCGGTGACAGCCGACGGGTCCTATTCTGAGGAGATCGCTTCTTCGTAGGCATGCCCGAACCGGTAGAGGGTAGCCTCGTCGAGCGGACGCCCGATAAGCTGCATGCCCACTGGCAAACCAGCAGCGGTGAACCCGCCGGGAACGGAGAGGCTCGGGAAGCCGTTGAGGTTCACCGGGCCCGTGAGCCGGGTCACCGCCGAGCGGACGGACTCCTCGGATCCAGCGATATCTACTTCCCTCTGGTCTATGAGCGTCGCCACGATCGGCACCGTCGGGGCCAGGAGAACGTCCACTTCCCCGAGCGCCTCCTCGAATTCGTCTTTAGATCCAAGCTTCCTCTGCTGGGCGCTCGCGTAGCGGTGGGCCTTGAGCCTCTCGCCTTCAAGGAGGCGCTCGCGGACCTCCTCGTCGAAGTTTTCCGGCGCGCTCTTCAGGCGCTCCTCGTGGATGGCGTAGGCGTCGGCGGCCAGTGTGTACCGCTGCGCCTTGAGCGTCTCCGGGA
>JAIVIG010000471.1 GCA_020200675.1 Actinomycetota bacterium | reverse complement strand
CTGCGAGTGGGAGTGGCGATCTCGCTAATCGTGGGCGCGGCGCTCATCGCCCTGGCCGTTACCGTTGGTGTTCGTCGGTGGCGGAGACCAGAGAGCTGACTAGCTGCCATAAGAGGGAGGCAAATGATAGACATCGGCATCATCACCGGTTCGGGCATCTACGAGCTCCCCGCGGATCGAGAGTTGCGCGTAGTAGAGAGCCGCTTCGGGGAGGCGGAGGTGGCGGTCTTCTCCTACGGGCCGTGGACCGTCGGGGGCATCTCTCGCCATGGGAGGGACCACCACCACCTTCCCCACACGATCCCTCACCGGGCAAACCTCGTAGCTTTCAAGCAGCTTGGGGCGCGGGCGGTCCTCGCGACGACCACCGTGGGAGCGGTGGATCCTGGTATACCCTTGGGGCGGCCTATCATCTTCGACGACCTGTTTTTTTCGGAGAACCGGCTGCCGGGCGGGGAGCCATGCACGATTTTTACCGAGCCCGGAGACCCGGAGCGGGGGCACCTGATAGGAACCGAGCCATTCTCCCCGAGCCTCCGGCGGAAGATGGAGCTTGCTGCCGGTGATCTGGGGATCGAAATGACCGCAGACGGCGTCTACGCGCACACTAACGGCCCAAGGTTCGAGACACGGGCGGAGATCAGAGCTCTGGCTACGGCCGGGGTGACGACGGTAAGCCAGACCTGCGGTCCCGAAGCGGTCCTGGCCGGGGAGCTGGAGCTCCCTTACGGTCTCGTGGGGTTCCCGGTAAACTACGCGACCGGGGTCGCGGAGCCCGAGAGGAAGGAGGAGCTCGACCGCCTGCTTTCGCTCTCGGCCAGAGTTCTTCCCCGGTTAGTCCTCCGGACAGTGGAGATGTTGGAAGAGGAGGATCTGGGATTCGACCATGGGTATGTCTACCGGATGGAGGGAGGAGTACGCTGATGCGAAACTCGATCCGTAGTTTTCCGAAAGGGCAATACGTGGCTACTTACAAGCTTCTTCCCTCGCTTATCGCGATCGTAATGACCGTGCTCGTGGGCTGCGGACCCGAGCAGGGGGCTTCCGAGCAGGGTTCATCCGAAGAGGATGCACCCCCGGCTGCCGAGTCGGGCGAGGCGACGCAGACCGAGGAGGAACCCGCGGGAGAGGTGGTCGAGATCGGTGGCGCGCCGGAAGGGATAGTGGCGGACCCCGAGACCGGACTGGTCGTGGTGGGCCTCAGGGACCCCGACGGGCTCGTGCTGGTCGACGGTAGCAGCGGGGACGTGATCCGGGACGTGGAGCTGCCGGAGTCGCCGCGTCACTTGAGTCTCGCTGCTCCCGGCGGTCCGGTGCTCGTGCCGGCCGAGGACTCCGACGCCCTCGTGCAAGTTAGTCTGCCGGAGGGTGAGGTATTGGACGAGATCCCGGTCGGCACCTCACCGCACGACGCCGCCGGTACCCCGAACGGCCGGATCTTCGTGGGCAACGAGTACGGTGACAGCGTCTCGGTGGTCGAAGATGGCAGCGAGACGGACAGGATAGAGAACCTGCTCCAACCCGGAGGCGTGGCGACCACGAACGACAGGCTGGTGGGCGTAGTAAGCGTTGAAGAGTCGACCCTGGAGGTCTTCGACACGGGCGCCCTGGACTCTTTGGGCCGCGTAGGAGCCGGCGAAGGCCCGACCCACATAGTGGCCGGTCCCGAGAACCGCTTCTACGTAACGGACACGAGCGGTGACGCCATACTCGTCTACGAGGCCCTTCCCGAGCCGGAGCAGGTCGACAACGTGTCCCTCCCCGGCTCGCCGTATGGGATAGCCATAGACCCCGAGCGCGGCTTCCTGTGGGTCACTACAGAGGACCGGTTGGTCCAGTACGCCTTGGAAGGAGGCATGCTCCGTGAGATTGCCCGTTACCCGACGGTCCGGGAGCCGTACACCGTGGCCGTGGATACGGCCAGCGGGCGGGTGTTTGTTGCCGGAAGGGCGGAAGGAGAGCTACAGATTCTCGACCCCAACGAAGCCTGAGTGCGGTAAACTCCCGTCATGCGAAGGAACGAGAAGGCGATCAAAGCCGTGCTGCTGGCAGCAGTGTCGTTAGCTATGTTCTCGATTACGGCGTGTAGCGGAGCCGGCAACTCACCATCCGACTTTAGCGCCACGACGCTTGAAGGGGAGGAGTTCGGGCTGGCACAGAAGCGGGGCGAGGTCGTCGCGCTCTACTTCATGGCCGCTTACTGAGACGACTGCATCCCTGAGGCCCGTGCCTGGTCTCAACTTTATCGCGAATACGAAGACGAAGGGCTCGAGTTGTTGATGGTCTCGACCGATCCCGAGGACACAGCACAGACCATCGAGGAGTTCCGAGACAGGGGCGGTATCGCTCCCCTTCCCTGGGCCATCGATCGGAGTGGTGAGATCTCGCGGGCTCTAGGCGCCAACGCCCTTGAGACGACCGTCATCGTCGACCGGGAGGGAGAGATCGTCTACAGAGACGCCACCGCGACCGATTACGAAACTCTCGAGCGCGAGCTGGAGGAGGTCCTTTGAGCGTGCTTCAGGAGCTGCTGGCCGGCTGGCTCTCCGCCCTGGTCACGTTGCTCCCGGTCGGCTACGCTTTCGGGGCCGGGATGATCGCGGCGGTCAACCCCTGCGGCTTTGCGATGCTGCCGGCTTACCTCTCGCT
>JAIVIG010000019.1 GCA_020200675.1 Actinomycetota bacterium | reverse complement strand
ATCCACTGACTCACAGCCCCTTTGCTGACCCCCAGGGCGTCGGCGATTTCCCGCTGCTTCCATCCTTGGTGTTTGAGTTCGAAGGCGCGAAGACGTCTGCCTTCGCGCCAGTCGGTGGCTTGGTTCGATAGCGTCTTTCCCATACGATCCATTGTCCTAGAGTTTAGATGCCTCCGCAGAGATCAGTAATCGCCGAGAAGAAGCCTTCTAGGAAGCCCATATGCAAGATCCTGCATAGATCTGGACAGACAGCGCCCGCCCGGCCACACTTTCGTCTACTGCGCCAGATTACCAACCGCTATATGCCGTAGCGCTGAATAAAAATCCACTGCAGTGCATGCGTGGCTCCCCCTCAGACGTATCTCCGGTCTCCTCTCTACCTTCGGAGCTTCTGAGTCTCCGATGCCTAACTCTCGGAAACCTACGACATCGAAGCCTCAACGTTCGCCGACCAGAAGCTCCCGGGCGTGGGCTAGGGAGGCGTCGTCTATTTTGCCGGAGAGCATGCGGGCGAGTTCGCGGCGGCGTTCTTCGCCTTCGACTTTCTGGATCCTGGTGAGCGTGCGGCCGTCGGCGGAGGATTTGGCGACGACCACGTGGGTCTTTGCTTCGGAGGCTATTTGGGGGAGGTGGGTGATCGTCAGGACCTGGTTGCGCTCGCCGAGTTCCCTGAGCTTCGCCCCGACCGCCGTCGCCGTCTCGCCGCCTATCCCGGCGTCGACCTCGTCGAATATGTACGTCGCGCCCGGTTCGATGCGTTCCTGGGCGAGTCGGATGGCGAGCATGATGCGGCTGAGCTCTCCGCCCGAGGCGTAGCGCCTCACCGGCAGCTCCGGCTCGCCGGGGTTCGGCTGGATCACGAACTCCCGCCGAGAGTGTGTCCCCAAGCTCCTCGAGCTTCGCCTCGCCCTCCTTTATGCGCCCTTCGAGCTCCGCCGTCTCCTCCTCGAAGTTCTCCATCCGCGCGAGGCGTGCCTTCGCTTCTTCCAGGTACCCCTCGACGTCCTCCCCGTACTTGCGCTCCAACGCCCGCAGGTTTTGCAGCCGGTCCTCAACCATTTCGAGGCGGTTAGGGTCGGCCTCGAGCTCATCGAAGTAAGACCTCAGCTCGTAGACCACGTCCTCGAGCTCCGCGGAGAGCGATCGTACGCGGTTCAGGAGACCCTCCAGGCCCTCGTCGTAGCGTGCCGCCCGGTCCAGCTCCGACTCCGCCCGGGCGATGGCGTCGACCGCGCCCCCCTCCTCGTTCGAGAGCGCGGCGGTCGCGGAGGAGGCGGCTTCGAGTAGGTCCGTTACGTTCCTCAATCGGTCACGCTCGCGCACGAGGTCAGCGTACTCGGCGGCGCTGTAGCCCGCCTCCTCCAGCTCCGCCACCTGGTAGCGGAGAAAATCCACCTCTCTCGTGCGCGCCTCGGCCGATCCTCTGAGCTCCGAAAGCTCCCGCCGGTCGTTCTCGACGCGGCTCCACAACTCGCCCAGGGAGGACTTTGCCCACAGCGCCTCCTCGTCCAGGAAATCGTCCAGGATGCCGAGCTGCTCGGCGGGCTCGACGAGGCGGACCTGCTCTCTCTGGCCGTGGTAGGAGACCAGCCGCTCGCCCAGAGAGGCGAGCGCCTTCACGGGGACCGTGACCCCGCCCACGTAGCAACGCGAGCGGCCCTCCTCCGTCAGGGTGCGTCGCAGCAGGATCTCCTCGTCTACTACGTCCACCTCCTCGGCGAGGTCGCCCAGGGTGTCCTGAAGTATCCTCTCCGCCATCCCGTCGGGGAGGACGAAGGTACCTTCGACGGTGGCCTTCCTGGCGCCGGCGCGGACCGATTCGGAGCGGGAGCGGCCGCCCAGGAGCATCTGCAGGGCGGTGGCGAGCAGGGTCTTGCCCGCGCCCGTCTCGCCGGTGATCGCGTTCAAGCCGGGTGCGAGCTCGAGGGTGGCCTCTTCGATCAGGGCCACGTTTTCGACGGCGATCTCCGTGAGCACTGCTCCTCTAAGCCCTCCTGGATCTAGGATAATCTACAGAAACGTCCTCCGCACGGCCCGCCACCAGGTCCACTCGTCGGTCCTGCCTATTTTAACGGTTTCGTGCGAGAGCCCCACCAAGAGATGTTCGCCGGCGGGTATCTGCTCCACTAAGGAGTGCGGGGCGATGGGGACGAGGACGAAGCAGGCCACGTCGCCGGAGATCAGGGGTCCTCCCGCCGAGAGGGCATACGCGGTCGAGCCCAGGGGTGTCGCGGCGATCAATCCGTCGCACTGGTAGGAGACGAGGTCCTCCCCGTTGATGGCCACGTCGACCGAGGCGATCTGGTGCGGCGTCTCCTTGAGAAGCACCGCGTCGTTTACCGCCGTGCGTACCTCGTCCTCGCCCTCCATCCGGACCTCGAGCATCCGGTACTCCTGGACGTGCAGCGCGCCGTCGAGAACTTTCTGCACCCCCGATCGAGATCCTCGGGGCGCATCCCGCTCATGAAGCCGACCTTGCCGAGGTTGACCCCGAGCAGCACCCGCCCCGGGAACATCCGCGAGGCCCGGAGCATCGTCCCGTCCCCGCCGAGCACGAAGACGAGGTCGAGGTCCCCGTCTACTCTATCCCCCGTGGGCTCCGTGAGTTGCTCGACCTCGACCCCACGCTCCCCCAGGATCTCGACGAGCCGCTCCGAATGCCCGTCGTCCACCTTCGGGTTCGCGACGATCCCGACCCGCCGTATCGTCTCCGGCGCCTCGCTCACAGCTCGTCCCCCACCGCCGCCAGAATGCGCTCCTCGTCCGCACGTTCGTGCGCTCCATCACCGCGACCCGCGGATCCTGTCTCAAGGACCAGTCGAGCTGGCCGTAGCCGACGTCCACCGCCACGACCCGTCGCGCCCCCCGCCTGAGCAGCACGTCCGTGAAGCCGCCCGTCGACGCCCCGGCGTCGATGCAATCCCGGCCCTCGACCTGTATCCCGAAGGCGTCCAGGGCGTGGTCCAGCTTCTCCCCGGCCCGGGAGACGAACGAGCTTTCGCGGGGGCTTTCTACGGCGACCTCGGAGTCCGGGGTGACCCGGGACCCGGCCTTGGTGACTACCGCGCCGTCGACCCGCACCGCGCCGGCCATTACAAGGGCCTGCGCCCGCGCCCGGCTCTCCACGAGGCCCTTCTCCACGAGCAGGGCGTCGAGCCGCGGCGAGTCTTTGCGCGCGGCGTTTCTCCGCGAGGCATCTCGTGGCAAGCCGGGGGCCTCCTCGGTCCCTCTCGCCACTTCTAGCGCGCCGCTAATGGCCCCGGTGCCGGACGAATAGCGCCAGCTCTTCGAGGCCGGAGGTGTCGCCGTCGACGGTAGAGAGGGCCTGGAGCGCCTTTTCGGCGGCCTCGTCCGCCTCCCGCTTCGCGCCGTCGAGGCCGTAGACCCCGACGAAGGTGGCCTTGCCCTGCTCGGCGTCGCTCCCGGCGCTCTTGCCCAGAGCTTCGCGCGTCGAGGTAGCGTTCAGGACGTCGTCTACTATCTGAAAGCACAGGCCGAGCTCCATCGCATACTCCGAGACGGCCGCCTGCTCTTCCTCCCCGGCGCCTGCCAGGATCGCACCTATCCGCGCGCTGCTCTTTATGAGCGCGCCGGTCTTGTAGTTGTGGATCATATGGAGAGTCTCGGGGTCCGCGGCACCGCCCACCCCGGTCTGGTCCATGTCCATGACCTGCCCGCCGGCCATCCCGTTCACCCCGGTAGAGCCGGCGAGCTCGCGCACGACCTCCAAAACCTGCTCGGGGGAGCCCTCCTGGTGGACGGTGATGAGCGTCAACGACTCCCCGAAAAAGGCGTCGCCCGCGAGGATCCCCATCGCCTCGCCGTACTTCTTGTGGACGGTCGGCCTGCCCCGCCGGAAGTCGTCATCGTCCATCGCCGGCAGGTCGTCGTGTATGAGCGAGTACGTGTGGATGAGCTCTACGGCCGTCGCCGAAGGCAACACGAGCCCGGGCTCCGCCCCGAAGACTTCCGCGACCTCCATGCACAGGGTCGGACGCACCCTCTTGCCCCCGCCGAGCATCGAGTAGCGCATCGCCTCGACGAGCGTCTCGAGACGCGGCTCCTCCGAGAAGACCAGACCTTCGATGTAGGCCTCGAACCGCGCCCGGTGCTCCTCCCAGCGGCTCCGGGGCGCGCTTCGCGACACGCTATTGGGGGCGTTTCGCGCCCCGTCGAGCCTCTTACCCATGTTCGACCCGCCGGTCGTGTCGTTCGATCTCGCCGAGCCAGGCCTCCTTCGCTCCCCGCAAGACGCCGCCGACGAACTGAGGCGACTCGTCGCTGGAGAAGCCCTGGGCGAGCTCCATAGCCTCGCCCACGGCCACCTCCGCGGGCACATCCTCGACGTGGAGCATCTCGTAGAGCGCGAGGCGCAGGATCGTGCGGTCCACCGCGCTCATCCTGTGTACCGGCCAGCCGAGCGCGACCTCGCCGAGCCGCCCGTCGAGGGCTTCGCGCTCCCGCTCCACCCCGTGTACGAGCGCGAGCGCGTACTCGTCGAGCTCACCCCGGTACGAGCGCCAACGCTCCACGACCTCGTCTAGCTGACGTTCGGTGACGTCGCGCTGGTAGAGCACCAAAAAGGCATTCTTGCGTGCCGTGCGCCGGCTGCTCAAAAGGCCCCTAGACCCTCGTCAGGTACTCGTTGGTGCGCGTGTCCACCCGCACCCTCTCGCCGACGTTCACGAAGAGCGGCACCTGCACCACAACCCCGGTCTCGAGCGTGGCCGGCTTCGAGCCGCCGGTCGCCGTGTCGCCCTTGAGGCCCGGATCGGTCTCGGACACCTCGAGATCCACGTGCGCCGGGGGCTCGACGCTCACGACCTCCCCGTCCGCCGAGAGCACCCTCGCCTCGCCGTTCGGGGCGATGAAGCCCGCCGCCTCGCCGATAACCTCGACGGGGATGGCCAACTGCTCGTAGGTCTCCGAGTCCATGAAGTAGAAGAGGTCCCCATCGCGATAGAGGAACTGCATCGGCCGCGACTCAGTCCTCACGCTCTCGACCTTCTCCCCAGCCCGGAAGGTTTTCTCGATCACGGCCCCCGTGTCGAGGTTCCTCAGCCGCGTCCTGACGAACGCCCCGCCCTTGCCCGGCTTTACGTGCTGGAAGTACGTAATGGTGAAGCGCTTGCCGTCCACCCGGATGGCCGCGCCGTTTCTAAACTGATTCGTTGAGATAGTATCCGCCATCGCTCCTCGTAAATTGCTCTTCTTACCCGAAAAACGCCGCGATATTATCGCACATCTTCCGTCCTGTTCCCCCGGCAAACCCACCCCGTTCGGGCCCGCCTCTCCACGAACAGAACGGGGACCTCGCCTCCCGCCCGACCTTTGCGCCTTTCGCCTCGCCGCAGTCTGTAGGCCTATATCCGGGCCGATGAGAGGATAGTAGACGCCCGAGCGCCCCTTCGCCCTTCGTCTAGACGCGGCACGGCGAAGGGCCTGCCTGATAGAGTTTTCAATGCCCCTGTTACCGTATAAGGCCAGCTTCTTTCGGACAGGTCCAAGCCCGAACCGCTGGCGGCTACCGGGGCTTGCTGCTCTTCTGGTGGCGCGGCAGACCGTCGAGGATGTCGAAATGTTCGAGCCTCTGGAAGACCCAGTTGTACGCCTCGGGCTCGAAGGGCTCCGGGTCGTCGAAGACGCCTGACCGGTGCGTAGACCTCGCCGGGCAACCACTCGTCCTCGTACGAGAGCGGCGTCCCGCAATCAGCGCAGAAGGACCGGCTTACGCCCGGGGACGAGCAGTAAACCTTCGGCACTCCCCGCCCGGTCTCCACCTGCTCCGTCCGGTATCCGACGAAGAGCGGGGCCGGAGCGCCGCTCGTCCTCCGGCAATCGCGGCAGTAGCAGTAGATCACGCCCGCAGGCTCCCTAGCACGAGCCCCTACGGTACCCGCCCTCCGCCACGCGCCAGCTCACCGTCGATCCGATCTCGAAAGGAGGTAGGCAACGGCGGCTTGGTAGCCCAACGCACCCATCCCGACCACCACCGCATCGACCGCCGGTGATACGACCGAGCGGCGGCGCCACTCCTCTCTCGCGTGAACATTCGAAAGGTGAACTTCTACCTTCGGTACATCCAACGTCTCCAGGGCATCGTGGAGGGCGTAGGAGTAGTGCGTCCACGCGCCGGGGTTTATGGCGAGCCCGGACGATTCTGCCGCCTCCCGGATAAAGCCAACCATCTCCCCTTCGTGATCCGTCTGCCTGAACTCGAACTCCACCTCCGGAAATTCGTCGCGCAAAAGCTTCTCTATATCGTTCAGAGTCAAGGTTCCGTAGACCTCCGGTCGCCGCCGTCCGAGGGTCCCGAGGTTGACACCGTTTAGGACGAAGACTCTAGGGGCCAAGGACGGCTCCTATGGCCCGGCGAGCCTCGGCGACGCCGACCGGTACGTCCCGCTCGGGGTGGCCCACGTCTCCGAGGAGTACGAAGCGGTACTCGCCGGCGCGGTCGGAGTTGCGGCGCTTCTTGTCGCGGCTCATAGCTTCGAGGACGGTTTCGACGTCTACGGCGGGAACTTTTAGCGGCAGGCCGGCGGCGCGGAGAAGGTCTTCGTGAAGCTCGAGCAGATCGGCGCCGAACTTCTCGCGGGAGAGGCGGGCGGCAGCGAGCATCCCGGCGGCGACGGCCTCGCCGTGGGGGAGGTCGTAGGCCGCGGCGGCTTCCAGGCCGTGGCCGATGGTGTGGCCGTAGTTGAGGACGGCGCGCAGGCCGCTCTCGCGCTCGTCCTCGGCGACCACGGCGGCCTTGTATCGTACGGAGTGCAGGATCAGGGATTGCAAAGCTTCCTCGTCGCCGGCCCGGGCGGCCGCCAGACCGCCGAGGTCCTCGAAGAACTCGCCGCCGGCGAGGAGTCCCATCTTGAGAACTTCGGCGAGGCCGTGCGAGACCTCGCGGGGGGGCAGCGTCTCGAGCCAGTCGAGGTTCGCCGCTACGAGGCGAGGCTGCAAGAAGGCGCCGACGAGGTTCTTGCCCTCGGGGAGGTCCAAACCTACTTTGCCCCCGACGGAGCTGTCCACCATCGCGAGCAGGGAGGTCGGCAGCTGGACGAAATCTATGCCCCGCATGTAGCTACTGGCTACAAACCCTCCCAGGTCGCCGACAACCCCGCCCCCGAGCGCGAAGAGCGTCCCGCCGCGGGGCAGGCCGGCGGCGGCCAGCCTGCGCACGACCCCCTCGTAGACCGAGAGGCTCTTTGAGGCCTCGCCCGCGGGGACCGTGATGATGTCGGCGACGGTCCATCCAGCCCGTTCGAGCGCTTCGGTTACGGCGGGGGCGTGGAGCGGACCCACATCCGAGTCGGTGAGTAGGACGGCGGTCCCGGGCGGTTGGGCGCTGGAGACGGCGGAGTTCAGGTCCAGAGCCGGCTCGACTCGGACCTCGTAGGGCGTCGTCGCCGCGACGGTCACGCTTCCTCTCATACGCCGCGGAACCACTCGAGGATCTCGTCGGCCACCCGGCGAGGCGGGCGGTTGTTGGGTTCTATCTGGAGCGCGGCGACCTCCAGGTAGTAGGGGAGGCGCTCGGCGTACCGGCGGGCGAAGTCCTCGAAGCTTACGCCCCGCAGTGGTCGCCCGGGGCCGCGGGTTCTGCGGTAGAGGACATCCGTGTCCTCCCAGAGGAACACCGTCGAGACCTCAATGAGTCGGGCGCGGTTGCGGGGGTCTATCACCACGCCGCCCCCGCAGGCGACGACACTCTCGCGGGGTCCGTCGAGGGCGTGCATTAGTTCCCGGCGCTCGAGGTTGCGGAAGGAAGGTTCGCTGGAGGATTCGAAGATCTCCGGGATCGAGAGCCCCGCCCGGGCGGCCACGGCCTCGTCGAGGTCGACGAACTTCCAGCGGAGCGATTCGGCCACGATGTGTCCCACCGTGCTCTTGCCGCTGCCCATGTACCCGACTATGGTCAATGGCCCCTCCAAGGTCTAGGAACGCGCCTCCGGGTCACGCTCGGGGTGCCGCGCGGCGTCCCGGGCGGCGCGGAGGCGTGCGGTGTAGAAGTCGTAGGAAGCCCGGATGTCGGTCATGTTGTCGGCGCCGAACTTCTCCAGGAACGCCTCGGCCAGCACGACGGCGACCATGGATTCGCCGATCACCGCTGCGGCGGCCACGGCGGCGGTGTCGGCCCGCTCCCGGAAGGCGCGCGAGGGCTCGTAGGTCGAGAGGTCCACGGTACGCAACGCTTTGGCGATCGTGGAGATCGGCTTCATCGCGGCGGCGACCACGACCGGCTCGCCGTTGGTCATGCCGCCCTCGAAGCCCCCCAGGCGGTTGCTCGAGCGGACCAGTCGAGGGGAGTCCTCGCGTCCGTTTTCGAGCAGGATCTCGTCCTGCACCTCGCTGGAGCGGCGGCTGGCAACGCCGAAGCCGAGCCCGATCTCCACGCCCTTTATGGCGTTGATGGACATGACCGCGTGGGCGAGCTTGGCGTCGAGCTTGTCGCGCCAGTCCACGTAGGAGCCGAGTCCCGGCGGGCACCCTTCGGCCACCACGACGAACTCCCCGCCCAGGGCGTCCCGGGCGTAGCGAGCCGCGTCGATCTCGGCCTTCATCCTCTCGGTGGCCTCCTCGTCCGGGCAACGCACCTCGGAGTCGTCGGCCTTCGCCGCCAACGACGCCGCCCGCTCCTTGTCGAAGGAGGCAGCCCCGATCCGGTACACCGCGCTGTTCACGGTTATGCCGAACTCGGCGAGGAGCTTCCTCGCAACGCCGCCGGCGGCGACCCGGGCGGTCGTCTCGCGGGCGCTGGAGCGCTCGAGGACGTTCCTCAAGTCGTCGAAGGCGAACTTCTGCATCCCGGCGAGGTCCGCGTGCCCGGGGCGGGGCAGCGTAACCTTCTTCGGGGGTTCCTCGGGCGGGTCCGGGGTCATCCGGTCCTCCCAGTTGGCGTAGTCCTGGTTGCGGACGAGCATCGCGATCGGGGACCCCAAAGTGTACCCGTGGCGCACGCCGCCAAGGAACTCGACCTCGTCCGTCTCTATCTTCTGGCGTCCGCCGCGTCCGTAGCCCCGTTGCCTCCGCGCCAGGTCCCTGTTGATGTCCTCGGCGACGAGGCCCAGGCCCGCCGGGACCCCATGCACCAGGGCGACCTCACCGGGCCCGTGCGACTCTCCCGCCGTAGAAAAATCGAACCTCACCGCTCGAGCACGTCCTCTCTCTGTACGAACCTATACGAACCCCCGGCCACCGACACTACGGGCCAAGCACAGCCTAATATAAACTACCAACGTGCGTCCGGCGTATTAGGGGTACGACATGCAGGCGACCTCCCGTCCGGTAGCCGCTGCGCCCTAGCTCCTCTCCGCCGTCATGCGAGAGGATACCCGAACCCTTACGGCGCCGGCAGGTCTCCGCCGCTATTGAACAAACCCCCTCCGCCTCCGGCCTGACCAACGCCACCCTGGCCAGAACCGCCCTGGCCCGCGCCGGCCTGTCCGGCGCCGTCCTGGCTGGCGCTGCCTTGGCCGCCTCTGCCGGGGGCGCTTCGGGAGCCCGAACCGCCGGGGGATCTTTGCTCGATAAAGTCCTCGTTGTCGCCTCCGCCGTCACCACCCCTACCCGTGCCGCCGTTCCGGCTGTTGCCGCTTCTGCCTCCGTTGGCGCCACCACTGTTCCGATCGTCCTCGTCGCTACCCCGGTCATTTTGCCCGCCGCCGTCTTCTTCGCCGGCCTTTGGGATGATTTGGCGGAAGGGGTCTTTGGGACCTTCGTCATAGCCTCCGTAGGAGGCGTCGGAGTCGCGGTTCTCGACCCCGGGGGCGGGCGTCTCGGCATCTCCGCTGTCCGAATCATCTCCCTGGGCGAGGGACGCCTGGTTCGAGGCCTGCTGCTCCTCTTCGTCGTCGGGGCCGCCTATAAGGGCCCCCGCGACGAGCCAGGCGAAGATCAGGAGCGCCAGGACGCCCAGGACCGCCGGTATGACCTTGTTGTCGCGCAGCAGGCCATCCCGGACGCGGGAGATCACCGTCGACACGCTACGCCCAGAGGATCGGCTCTCGGGGTCGAGAAGCTGCAGGCGACGCGTCATTTGGCCGTACCCCCGCCTTTGGCTCCGCCCTTCGTCGCTCCCCCGTCCTTTGCCGCTCCTCCACCTTTAGCCTTGCCCGCGGGAGCCGGGGGCGGTGCGGCGCCGCCTCCGGTAGTGTCCCCGCCGGCGGCGGGGTGGACGTAGACTTCGGCCACGATCTCGACCGTCAGCAAGTCCTCTACGTCTCGGCTCACCGTGGTCTCCCCTCCTCCCCGCTCTTCTACCGGCTCGTAGTTGACCTCGTTGATCGTCACGAGCCGGGCCAGGTTCCTGACCCGGAGCAGGAAGTCCTGGAGCTGCTCGTAGGTACCTTCGAAAGACATTGTAATCGGTATGCGCGAGAAGTCACCACCGCCGGGCGGGGCTGCGGGATCTCCTGGTTCGATCCTCAGCTGGGTGACGTCCGCCGCCCGCGCGACCTCTTCTATCTGGACGACGAGGGTGGGAATCTCCGCCTGCTCGGGGATGCGTTTGGAGAGCTCGAGTATCTGGCGCTCGATGTCGTCGGAGTTGCGCCGGATGTTCTCCAGTTGGGCGGCCGTCTGCTCCAGCTGCTGCTTCTGGGCCTCCCTGCGGGTCCGCTCGTCGTACTTGGCCAGGTAATCCTGCCTCAAGGGGCTGAAGAGCAGGAAGTAGTAAGCGATGGCCAGCACGACCAGTATGAGGATGCCCAGGATCAAGATATTCCTGTCGTTCTGGTCCATTAGCGCTCTACCCGACTCGCCTGAGCGCCCGGCGGCCCGGCCCCTTCGTCGGCGGCTCCGTTCTCTTCATCCCCATCCTCCTCGGTGCCGAGGAGCACCTCGTCGCCGTTCTCTCCGATCCTGGTGACGAGATCCGCGCCGACCTCGAAGTTGATGGCGGGCCGGGTGAAGCTCTCGCGGTCGAGCTCGGCGCTGGTTAGGTCGGCGTTCGCCAGAAAGCGCAGGTTGTTCATCCTGACGATGAAATCCGAGACGTTCTGGTAGTCGGGCAGGGCGATGCCGGTGAAGGTGACGGTGCCCGGCGGCTCTAGGTTCTGCACCTCGGGCGCCCCGCCGGCCGGCGCCTGGATGTTTATCGGGGTCGCCTGGGCTACCAGGCTGTCGAGCGCCGTCGACTCCGGTATCACGAACGAGAGGCCGCGCAAGAACTCGTCCCACGGGAAACGCGTCCGGAAGATGCCGTCGGCGATGGGCTTCTTTGCGTCGAGGCGCGCCTGCAGGTCCCGGAAGGGCGCGAGCTCCTGTATGCGCGCCTGTTCGCGGGCGATATCCTGGTCGAGTTGCGCGATCTGCTCCTCCTCGTTGCCGAGTCGTATGTAGTAGTAGAGGTAAAGCCCGATCATGACCAGGAGCAAGAGCGCCCCGAGGATCAGGAGCATCCCAAGGATGCCGCTTCTCGTCGCCGCCGGGAGCGCGACCCCGCGGCGCCGGTCCTCGGGCGGGAGGAGGTTGATCCGCCTCATGGGCGGATCCGCCTCAAGCTTCCTCCAGGGCCAATCCCAACGCCACGGCCAGAACCGGCTCCATCACCCTCAACTGCTCGTCCGGCACGTTGGACTTGTTGCCCGCCAGCTTCTGCAGCGGCGTCCCCCGCCGCGTCTCCACCCCGAGCAGGTCCCCGAGGTACGCGTCTAGACCGCCCACCAGAGCTCCCTCGCCCGAGACGAAGACCTGCGTGACCTCCCTGGAACCCGGCTGCGAGTAGTGGTACTCGATGGAGCGCTGCACGTCCTCGGCCAGGGTCTGCGTCGCGTCCTCCAGGCCCCGCCTGATATCGTACATGAGCGCCGGGTCGAAGTCGTCGTCCTCCTCCGAGCCTTCGACCTCCTCGCCCGACTCCTCCGGCCCGAGCCTCAACCTCGGGTTCATCAGCTGCCTCTCTGCCTCTTCTTCGGGCAGGTCGGCCGACTCAGCGACGGCCTGGGCCAGGAAACCGGAGCCGCCGGGGATGAAGCGGGTCAACGTCGGGCTGCCGCCCTGGGCCACGACGAGGTTTGTGATCTCGGTGCCGATGTCGAGCAGGAGGATCGCGCCCTCGTCGTCGAAGAGGCTGTTGGGCAGGGTCGAGCGGACGAGCGAGAGTGCCTTTACGTCCACACCCTCGGCTCTCAAACCAGCCGTGTGCACCACCGAGGAGTAGCGCGAGACCATCTCCTTCTGGGCAGCGACGAGGAGGATGCGATCCAGGTCCGAACCTTCCTCCTGAGGGCCCAGGACCACGTAGTCCAGGATGGCCTCGTCTACGGGCATCGGAATGTGGTCCTGGGCCTCGAAGCTTATAGCGCCCTTGAGGTCCTCCGGGCTCATGCGCGGGAAGTCGAGAAGCCGCACGACGACCTTCTGGTTCGCCACGCCGAGGTAGACCGTCTTGCCCTTGAAGGAGTGCGAAGCCCAAAACTCCCTGAGCTCGTAGGCGAGCAGATCCTGGTCGGCGACCTCGCCGTCGGCTATAGCGCCCGGCTGGAGCTTGCGGTACCCGACGTGCTGCAACGTGTAGCCCCCGCTGCCTACCCCAATCTGCACGGCCTTAATTGACCCACGGTCTATGTCGAGGCCGACGGCCGGCGCACCGAACGGAACCTTAAACCTTTCGAGCACCACCTAAGCCCCCCGGACGAGCCGCAGGTACCAACCCCACACATCCTGCCCCAGGAACAGCGCAAAAACACCGGCGAGCGCCAGAAACACCCCGAACGGCAACGCGCTCCCGCGCTCTACCGCGCCCGTGACCATGAGGACCCCGCTGACTAGAGCACCTAATAGCGCCCCAATAAAGACCGCCAGGAGCATGCCCCCCATCTTCACGTCCCCCATCCCCATCCCACCCGGATATGCTAGGGCCAGCGCGAAGAGCCCCGCCGCAACCGCAACGGCCGAGACCGGATAGATCCACCACCTTTCCGGGTCAACGACCGCCGACAACAAGAACCCCACGACCGCCGCGGGGACCACGATCGCGTTCGGCAACAGCCGGTGCTCTAAGTCGGTACCGGCGAGCGCCACGAGCACCGAGATCAGAACGAGCGCCCACGCAAGCGAGAGGGAGAGCCCGAACCCGTAAGCCGCCAGCGCGAAGAGTACCCCGGTCAGGGCCTCGACGAGCGGGTAACGGGGCGAGATGTGCGCCTTGCAACTCCGGCACCGTCCCCGCAACACAAGGTAAGAGAGCACCGGCAGGTTGTCGAAGCTCTCGATTCGCTCCCCGCAAGACGGGCACCTCGACGACGGCCGGACGATGGACTGGCGGATCGGAACCCTGTGGATCACGACGTTCAAGAAACTGCCGATCACGAGTCCGAAGAACCCGGCCACGACGACTATCACGAACCGCCCTCCTCCACCGAAGAGAGCGCGGCAATCTCCGCATTTTCCTCCACGACGGCCCTGCGTCCCACGCTCGCGTTCTGCCCCAGAACGGCCCGGGCCCCAACCCGGGCGCCCGGCCCGACGACCGACCCGGCCGAAACCCACACCCCCGCGCCGACCACGGCGTCCCGGTCGACGACCGCCCCCGGTCCGACGTAGCAGTGGCTCCCCACCGCAGCGTCCGGATGCACGACCGCCCCGGCCGCCAGCACGGATCCATCCCCGACCACCGACTCCGCCGACGCGTACGACGCCGGATGCACCGCCGTGAAGAACCGCGCCCCGAGCGCCCTGATGGAGTTCGCCAACCGCAGCCGTACGGCGTTGTCCGTAATCGCCACGACGACGTGCACGGCCTCCACGGAGAGCATGCTCTTCAACATCGCAACGTCCCCGAGCACCGGAAAACCGCGCACCTTGTCCGGAAGTACCGCGTGCGCGTCATCGTAGAAGCCGATCACCCAACTCTCGAACCCACTCGCGATCAAAACATCCAGCGCAAGACGCCCGTAACCACCCGCCCCCACGATGGCCAGCCTAATACCCTCATCGAGGGCGGCTTCCTGAACCTGAACTTGCGGTTCAGATATGCCAGCAGTGGTTTCCGGCTCGGTTACGGCGCCCTCCTCTCCACGGTATCCTCGACGCCCATACAAGGCATTGTAGCATCGGCACTTGCACCTTGCGCTTATCCCTACATCCTGCGGAAGCCCGAAACGGACACCACCAGCGGTAGTGCCCGCTCAGGACGAAAATACCCCCTCCAGTCGCCTCCCGCGCAAGAAATCGTCGGCCGCGAGCGGCCTGCCCCCGGGCGCTTGCAGCTCCATAATCTCCAAAACTCCTTCCCCGCACGCGACCAAAATACTCTCTTTTGCAGGCAAAATAGTGCCGGGTTCCGCGTGGGGCAGCTCGTCTCGCAAAATCCTGGAGCGGAGCACCTTTATGGGGCCGGAAATTTCGGGGTGGAAGGTGCGAGCACCTATATGTGGTGTAAGGGCGCGTACCAGATCGTGCACCTTCTCGACCCTCTCACCCCACCTTATCACCTTTTCCTCATCCTCTAGTTTAGGAGCATAAGTAGCATCAAGATTGTCCTGTTGGCTTAGGGTCAAGGAATTTTCTTCGAGTCTTGACATAGCCTCTACTATAGATTTAGCCCCGAGTTCGGCGAGGACTTGCGTGAATTTGCCGCCGGTCATGTCGGGAGGGATGGGGGTAGGGTACTGGAGGGCGACGGGGCCGGTATCGAGCCCTTCGTCCATGCGCATTATGGAGACGCCGGTCTCTTTTTCTCCGGCCATGATCGCGCGCTCTATCGGAGCGGCGCCGCGGTAGGCCGGTAGCAGCGAGGCGTGTACGTTCCAGGCGCCTTCTCTGGCCGCGTAGAGGGTGTCGGGGCGCAGTATCTGCCCGTAGGCCGCGACCACGAGGGCGTCGTGGTCGGAGAGCTCCTCCGCCACCTCGCCGATACGAGCCGGCTGGCGCAGGGGGAGGCCGTTCTCTTGTGCCAGTTCGGCCACGGGGGTTGCGGAGAGCTTGCGCCCGCGCCCGCGGCGGCGGCTGGGTTGGGAGATGACAAGTCCTACCTCGTGGTCCGAGGCTAGCAGGCCGCGCAGAACGGTGGCGGCGAAGTCCGGGGTGCCGGCGAACGCTAGCTGCATGGTGCCTCTAGTGTGGTGGAGTTACCGGCGTTCCATCATGCGTTCACGCATCTCGCGCATCGCGTTCTTGCGTGACTCTCGGTCGGTGCGGTCCAGGATCAGGACGCCGTCGAGGTGGTCTATCTCGTGCTGGAAGATGCGGGCAAGGAGGCCCTCGGCCTCGACGCGCACGGGCTCGCCCGAGGGGTCCTGCCCCGAGACCGTCACAGCGGTCGAGCGTTCCACCTCGACCCTCGTCTCCGGGATAGAGAGGCATCCCTCGACGTCCTTCTCGGTCGTCTCGGAGCGTTCCTCGATCACCGGGTTGACGATCGCGTACTCCTCGTCTTCGTGGGCGGCGACGAAGATGCGCTTGAGGCGGCCTATCTGGTTGGCCGCGAGCCCCACCCCCTCGGCCTCGCGCATGACCCTCATCATCTCCTCCGCCAGGTGCTCAAGCGACTCGTCGAATTCCTTTACCGGGGTCGCCCGCGACTTCAAAACCGGGTCCCCGAACGTTCTGATCTCGTGTGCGACTTTCTCCATTTTCTAAACCTCCTCGGGATCCATGTTAATGCGCGCTTTGAGTCCGCTCCGGTTGCGATCCTCGGCGGACAGCCGGCCGACGAGCGCCGCGGCCTTCGCCAGAGCGACGCGGTACCGGGTCGAGCATCTCGACCGCGCCACCGAGGGCCGGCCGCAGCCTTGATTCTACCGCACGCCGCACCGTCTCCTCTGCTCCCTCGAAGACGATCTCCGCGAGGTGTGCGTGCGGTGGGTAACGCAGCTTGCGGCGCTTGGGGAGCTCCGCCGCCGCGAACGCCTCGTAGTCTCCCCGGAGCGCCGACTGCAGAACTTGGTGCTCCGGCGAGCGGGTCTGCACGAGCAGCCGGTCGCGGCTGGCCTGGACCGCTCCGTACAAAAACCCGAAGCCTCTCTCGATGGAGCCTTCCCCGCCGAAGAGGAGTGAGTCCGCGTCGGGCACCACTACCAGGTCCCACTCCTCATCGAGCACGCACCGGGCCGTACCGACCACGACGGGCGCCTCCTCTTCTTCGCGCGCCTCCGCAGTCACGAAACCAACCTCGACGCGAAGGCTCTCGTTCAACTCCGCCCGTGTCCGCTCGACCGCGAGGCCGGTAACGCCGAGACGGTCCGAGCCGCAGGACGGGCACTCCTCGCCGGCGGCCTCCCTGTGCCCGCAATGGCCGCAGAACAGAGATTTAGAGGTCGCCTCGTTCCGGAGCCTCAGCGGTAGATCGCACCTCGTGCACGTCCAGACAAAGCCGCACCGGTTACACGAGAAGCTCGCGGCGCTGCCGAGCCGGTTGACCACGACACCAACGCGTCCCCCGGCCCGGGTCGTCCGCCGACACGCGTCGAGCAGGGTCGAGCTCAGGGCGGCGCCCGTACCCCGCATGTCCACCACGGAAACCGCGGGCCACCGGTCGGCTTCGATCGTCGGCAGGCGCGATGCCCCGCTCTCCGGAGCGTACAGCCTCAGAGAAGGAGCAGGCGAGAAGAAGATGGCTGCGGCGTCCTCGATCCGGCCTCGCGAGATCGCAAGCTCCCGGACGTGGAGCGGGACACCCTCGTAACCCGGGCTCGCCCGGTGAGCCTCGTTGGGCTCATCCACCACACATACCGCCCCAAGGCGCGCCACCGGCACGAGCACTGCCGCGCGTGTCCCGACCAGAACGTCCACCTCTCCCCGCCGCGCCGCCTCATAGACCGCGGCGCGTCTGCGGCCCAGAGCGCTGTGGTACGGCGCGACCGTGAGCCCCGCGGGAAGCAACTCTTCGAACGACTCCACCAGCCGCTCGACGCCTTCGATCTCCGGCGCGAGCACAAGGGCCTGCTCCCCGCGCTTGACGGCGGCCTGCGCGACGGCGGCCGAAGCCGCGATGCTCCGCGCGTTCGGCATCCGCCACACCCAGGCTCCGCCCCGCGAGAGGGCCTGTTCCACCCCTGCTTCGTAGGCGGTAAAGC
>JAIVIG010000293.1 GCA_020200675.1 Actinomycetota bacterium | reverse complement strand
GAGCAGGGAGACGAGGAGTAGTAGTCGTTTTCCCGACTCCCGAAGCGAGCTCTAAGCGAAGCGCCTCCCGACTCCCTACTCTCGAAAAGCAGACGCATCGAATCTTTCATCCGGATTCCGTATCATACGTGTAGAATGGGATTGTCAGGCAGGGTAAACAGGGAAAATCAGCAAGGGGTGAGCCGTATTGGCAGATAACTTGGTGACCAAGATATTCAAGGAACATATGCAGAACGGCAGCAACGTTGAGCCGGGCGAGGAGGTGGGCATCCAGATAGATCAAGCCCTGCTCCAGGATGCTACCGGCACGATGGCCTGCATGCAGTTGGAGCAGATAGGCGTAGGCAGGGTCCAGGTCCCCCTTGCCGTTCAGTACATAGACCACAACGTCATCCAGCTCGACCACAAGAACCCAGACGACCATCTCTTTCTGCAAGGGTTTGCCGCCAAGTACGGCATGTACTACTCCAAGCCTGGCAACGGTATCTGCCACTACGTGCACGTGGAAAGGTTCGCCAAGCCCGGTGCGACCATGGTCGGAGCCGACTCCCACACGACCTCCTCGGGCTCCGTGGGGTCTATCGCCATCGGGGTCGGAGGCCTGGACGTAGCTCTCGTTCTGGCGGGTAGGCCCTTCGAGACGGGGTTCCCGACGGTAATCGGAGTAGAGCTGACGGGCGAATTGCAGGATTGGGTGACGCCGAAGGATGTCATCCTGGAGCTCTTGAGGCGTCGTGGTGTTAGCGGCGCGACCAATAGTATCTTCGAGTTCTATGGGCCGGGAGTAGCGACCATAGACGTAACGGGACGCACTTCTATTTGCAACATGAGCACCGAGACCGGTGCTACCACCGCCATCTTCCCCTCCGACGACCGGACGCGCGAGTGGCTCGAAGCCCAGCAGCGCCCCGACGACTTCGTAGAGCTCGGCGCCGACGAGGGCGCGGAATACGACGAGTACGAGCACATAGCGCTCGACGAGCTCGAGCCCATGGTCGCCCAGCCCCACTCGCCGGGCAACGTGGTGCCGGTGAGCGAGGTCGCCGGTACCAAGGTGTACCAGGTCTGTATCGGGAGCTCGGCGAACTCGGGCTTCGAGGACCTGGCGATCGCGGCGGCTGTCCTGAGGGACAAGTCGGTGGCCACGGACCTCGTGATGACCGTGACACCGGGGAGTCGTCAGATCCTGAACTCCATCGCCGAGAGCGGAGTGTACGCGGACCTGGTGCGAGCCGGAGCCCGGATGCTCGAGCCGATATGCGGACCGTGTGTGGGGATGGGCTATGCGCCACCCTCTGACGCGGTAAGCGTGAGGACGTTCAACAGAAACTTCCCTGGTAGGTCCGGGACGCAGACGGACCAGGTGTACCTGGTGACCCCTACCATCGCAGCTGCAACGGCTTTATACGGTGAGATCACCGACCCGCGCGAGCTTGGTGATTACCCGGACCTCCCCAAGGCGTCGATGTACCCGGCGGTAGACGATGCCCAGATCCTCCCGCCGGCCTCTGAGGACGAGGCGGACAAGATCGAGATACACCGCGGCCCGAACATACACGAGCCGCCCGAGGCCGAGGAGATGCCCGATGAGTTCAAGGGCACGGTGACTATAGTATTGCCCGACGACATCTCGACCGGGGATCTCACGCCCGACGGGGTCGAGGTGATGTCGTTCCGCTCGAACGTACCGGAGCTTGCAAAATTCACGTTGCGGCGCTTCGACCCGGAGTTCCCCGAAAAGGCCCAGGAGATGGCGCCTGGCATCATCGTTGGGGGCGAGAACTACGGGCAGGGATCCAGCCGGGAGCACGCCGCGCTCGCGCCGCTGCACCTCGGGATTAGAGCCGTCATCGCCAAAGGCTTCGCCCGCATCCACCGGCGAAACCTCGTCGCCCAGGGTATCCTGCCCCTGCTCTTCAAGAACGAGGAGGACTACGATCAGTTCGAGCAGGGCCAGGAGTGGACGCTACCGGACATCCGTGAGCGCTTGAACAACGGCGACACAGAGGTAACGGCTCAGAGTAACGGCACGGAGATCACGCTCCAGGCGCAGTTTTCGGAACGGGAGCGGAACATGCTAGTCCACGGCGGATTCAGGCGCCAGCTTCGCGAGGAGCAGGAGGAATAGAAACCCGATGTGCCGGGGAGCGAGGCCCCCGAAGCGCCCGGGGAGTACGGCAGCGACGAGGAATCGGGCCCCTAATAATCTAACCCGCGCGGCTAATCGGCCGTCAGCTTTCGGCTTTTCCCCGATCGCTGGCGGCTGACCGCTGTCCGGCTTCCGGACGGAGCGTGGCAAGGAAGAGCACGGCTACGCCGAGGACGATGGCGACGTCGGCGGCGTTGAAGACGGGCCACTGCCGGAGGGGCCAGAACTCGAGGTCCAGGAAGTCGACGACGTTACCCGCGATCAGGCGGTCTAGGAGGTTGCCGGCGGCGCCACCGAGGATGAGCCCGCACCCCAGCGCCGTGGCGCGCGCGGGCGGTCCCTTCAGGAGCATCCACAAGACGAACGCGACCGCTATGGCGCTCCCGATCAGCAGCAAGCCGCTCTGTCCGCCGAGTACCCCGAACGCCCCGCCGTCGTTGCGCGTGTACGAGATACGCAGTACGCCCGGGATCGCCGGGACGCTCTCCCCGAGTCGCAACGAGGCCTGGATGAGCCTTTTGGAGACCTGGTCGGCAAGCAAGACCGAGAGGGCGAGCGCGAGGGCGAGGCCGGTGCTCGTGGCGCGGCTCACGAGGTCGGCAGTGGTGCTACTCGCCGCCGTAGGGATGCGCGTCGGCGCCGTGGGAGTGCTCACCGGAGGTTGCCGAGTCTTTGACCGAGACGCCGCGTTGCTGTAGAAGACCTTTCATCATCTCGATCTCGCCCCGTTGAGAGGCGGCGATGGCCCCGGCGAGACGTTCGACTTCCGGGCGGTCGGTCTCTTCGAGGACGGCTTCGGCCATCGGCAGAGCGGCCTCGTGGTGGGGGATCATGAGCTGGAGGAAGAGCGTGTCGGCCTCCTCGGGCGATGCTTGCTGGAGATTGTTCAACTCCTCGGGAGACGCCATGCCCGGCATCCGGCCCTCGGTCGGGTGGCCCATCCAGGTCATGGCGGGCTCCCTACCGGTCGCGGGGAGGCCCCAGACGGCGAGCCAGCCCTGCATCTGCCCGATCTGGGCCTGCTGGGTCAAGGCGACGTCGGCGGACAGGGTCCGTATCTCTTCGCTCTCGGTTTTGTCGCGCACGATCTCGGCCATCTGGACGGCCTGGGCGTGGTGGACCATCATGTCCCGGGCGAACCCCGCCTCCGCCGAGTCTTCGGTGGGCGCCTGGAGCCCTATCTCCGCCGAACCGTCGCCGGGAGAAGCGTCGCCGGAGAGGAGCGAGGCAAGCGCCGCGCTCGCCACGGCGCTCAGGAGGATCGCGCCGACCAAAAGAACCGCGGTGAGTACAGGACCCCGGGAAAACCATCCGCGCCCCGAAGAAGTCTTCTTACGGCGACGTTCAGCGCCAGCGCGTTTCAGACTTCCTTTCATCTCTACGCGGCGACGGTGTCGCTGGTCCCGCCAGAGCAGGTAGCGCCGGGCTCCGGGGTTTGGGGACCCTTGCGGTAGGAGTTGACGAACCGCTCGAGGTTAGAGTCGTCGGCGCTCTCTAGCCGCAGCTGGGCGCCCCAGGCGGAGGCCACTACCGGCGTGTCCTCCGGTAGACCCGGGTAGGGGCTCGCGAGCAGGCAGTCCTGGCCTTTCACGATCTGCTGGATTGTGTCGGTATCCGGGGTGTGGTTGTTGACACCGCTCGCCACCTCGAACTCCTCGGCCCCTTCTACCGGACCCTGCGCCTGGCGCTGGCCGCTGTCGATCCAGACCAGCGCGCCGAAGCCCGCGATAAAGGCCAGGACGATCGCACCGATTAAGATTGTGGTCTTGTTCAACCCGCCCCCATTAGCCCTGCTCTTGCCCAACTCGGTACCTCTCTTTGCCATCCTCCGGCTCCACTACGCGAGGAACGGACGCCCCAAAATCAGCACCTTCCGCCTCGCGCGAGTACCTAAATCCTAGCACAAGCGGGATGATCTACCGAGGAGCAGGACCCCGAAAAATTTCTAGCGCCGCGCGAGGTAGAGGACAAGGAGCGTGAGTGCGAGCGCCGCCATCAGCCGTACCCTTTCTTGAAGAGACGAAGGCCGTTGAGGGTAACGGCGATGGAGGTGCCCATGTCGGCGAGCACGGCGAGCCATAGCGCTACCAGGCCGAAGGGAGCTAGTAGGACGAAGAGTCCCTTTATGAGGATCGAGGCGGCGACGTTCTGTCGGATGATCCGCTCGGCAAAGCGCGAGAGCCGGACCGCCTCGGCGAGCTTTGGCAGGTCGTCTTGCATGAGGGCGACGTCGGCGGTCTCCAACGCCACGTCCGTGCCCGCAGCGCCCATGGCGAATCCGACCGAGGAGGCCGCGAGCGCCGGCGCGTCGTTCACGCCGTCGCCGACCATACCCGCCGAGCCCGTCTTCTCGACCAGATCCCGCACCGTCTCGACCTTCTGTTCGGGGAGGAGTTGCGCCCTGTAGCCGACTCCCAGAGCCTCCGCCGTTCGGCGGGCCGGGGCCTCCGCGTCCCCCGTGAGCATCATGAACTTCTCCACCCCGGCCGAACGGAGGGCCTCAAGGGTGACCCTGGCGTCCTCGCGTACGGTGTCGGCGAGCCCGAAGACGGCCAGGGGGCCGCCCGCGTCGCCGAGGACGACCGGCGTCTCGCCCGCTCTTCCGACCGCTTCGATCGCTCTCTCCGCCCCGTCGAGGGGCACGCCCCTCTCGGCGAAGAGGCGGGAGCTGCCGATCAGGTAACGCCTGCCGCGGCCAGGATCGCGTGCGCTAAGGGGTGCTCCGAGCGCCTTTCGAGGGCCGCCGCGAGCCTTACCGCCTCGGCCGCGCTGAGTCCGCCCAGCGCCACCAAGCGCGAGACGGTGGGGCGCCCCTCGGTGAGGGTACCGGTCTTGTCGAAGGCGAGCGCCTTGAGCCGGCCCGCCGCCTCGAGCGCGGCCCCGCCCTTGACCAGGATGCCTCGGCGTGAGGCTGCGCCGATGCCGGAGACTACCGTGACGGGCGTCGAGATCACGAGCGCGCACGGGCATGCGATGATGAGCAGGGCGAGCGCCCTGTAGAACCAATCTCCGAAGGAGGCTCCGAGTACGGGCGGAACCACGGCTAGCGCGACCGCAGCTCCCACCACCACGGGCGTGTAGACGCGCGAGAAGCGGTCCACGAACTGCTCGGCGGGGGCCTTTTTGGCCTGCGCTTCCTCGACCAGGCGGGCGATCCTCTGCAGGGTCGAGTCCTCGGCCTTTCGGGAGACGCGGACCAGCAATCCGCCGGAGCCGTTGAGGCTTCCGGAGAAGACCGTATCGCCTGGCCCCTTCTCCACGGGTATGCTCTCGCCCGTGACGGGCGCCTCGTTCACCGTGGTCTCGCCCTCGACGATCTCCCCGTCGATGGCCAGACGCTCCCCGGGACGCACCACGACGATCTCCCCGACGCCAACCTCGTCTATCGGGACCACGTGCTCGACGCCGTCCCTGCACACCAGAACCTCGTCGGGGGCGAGCCGCGCCATAGATCGCACGGCGCCGCGCGTGCGATCTATGGCGTAGACCTGCAGGGCGTTGCCGGCGGCGAAGAGGACCACGACCGAGGCAGCCTCCGCCCACTCGCCGATCCCGGCCGCGCCTATAGTGGCCGCACTCATGAGCACGTTCATGTCCAGATGCCGGGCCCGCAGCCCCGCGAGCGCCGCCCGAAAGATCGGTAACCCCCCGACCAGGATCGCGAGGGCGTAAGCCCCAACGCGCATGACATCCGGCGCACCGGCCAGCCCCAACGCGAGGCCGAGCGCGAACAAAAGGGCGGAGGCGAGCGTCAGAAGGGCCCTCGGCGTGCGCCAGAACGGTGGTCTATCCACCTCTTCGGTTTGCCCGACCCCGAAGCCGGCCTCCTCGACGGCCTTCTCGATCTCCTCTACCGTCAGGCCGGGACCGTGCTCCGCGTCGAGCCTCCCTGCGGCGAAGTTGACGACGGCCCGATGCACGCTGGGTAGCTGGGCCACCCGTTTCTCCACCGTCGTGGCACAACTCGCGCAGTCCATCCCCTCGACGCGTACGACGGTGCGCTCGATACCCTCAGCCGGAGCGGACCCTCCGGCTTCCTGCCGTACGTGAGGCACGTGGGGCTCCTGCCCTATGACCGGGAGCATCTTCTTCGGGCGGCTCACGTCTTCGACTCCGCCGGCTCCGTACGCTCGCCGAGTACGGCGCCGAGGAGCGCAAGCCCCGGCTTGGTGAGGGAGTACATCACGAGTTTGCCGTCGCGCCGGGAGGTAACCAGCCCGTACGAGCGCAAGGTGCGTAAGTGGTGCGAGACGAGGTTCTGGGCGCGCTCGGAGATCCAGGCAAGGTCGCAAACGCAGAGCTCGCCACCCTCGCGCAGAGCTGCCGCCAGCATGAGCCTCGTCGGGTCCGAGAACGCCCGGGCTCGCTCGGCGGCCTCCCGGACAGCCTCGCCATCCAGGAGCGCCCTACGGATGTCCTCCGCGCGGGGAGCGTCCAGACAGAGCAGGTCGCAGCGATCGTTGCTCATATATACATCCTAACAAGTGTTTGTATGTTGATATGTAAGTATAGCAGGTGAGAATCTGAGTGCGAGCGGATGCGGCTTGTTCCGGCATAGCCTACTGGCCGCGCTCATGGTCGCCAGGATCTCTTGGCATGCTCGTCTACGCCAGGCCGCAATCTGATTGTCGAATTCACACCAAATCGCGGATGGTCCTTCCGGTACTCGCATCGGATCTTCATCGCTCGTTCATGGCTTCTTCATAACGGGCGCCTATGCTTTTGTACTAAAGGAGCCGATACAGACCAAGTAGGACACGTAGTTGATGGGAGATGACCTCGATGGGTAGCATGAACAACATGATGGGCGGTTACGGACTTCTGTGGATGCTGGTGGTGCTCCTGTTATGGGGTGGACTCCTGGCCCTTTTAGCCTGGGGTATAGTCCGATTCTTCTCGGCGCGCCGGAACGAGGAACGGGTGGATACGAGCGGTAGCGCTAAGCCTGATGGTATAAAGTCGAGGTTTCTGATAGCCGGGCTTGCCGCAGCTGCGCTGCTCACGCTGGGGGCGGGCGTATCCTACGCCGGAAGTCAGATGGGATCCATGATGAACGGCGGGGACGGTACGGGCGGCATGATGTGTGGCGGCCGGATGGGCTCGATGATGGGCGGCGGGGGCATGGATGGTGGCATGATGGGTTCGTTTGACGAGGAAGAGTCCTTCGACCTGCAGTTCATCGACCAGATGACCATGCACCACGAGGGCGCGAACATGTCTTCCGAGCACATGATCTCCGACTCTGAGCGGCCTGAGCTCCGGGAGCTCGCCGAGAACATCCAGAAGAGCCAGTCCGAGCAGATCGATCAGATGCAGGAGTGGCGCCGGCAGTGGTACGGCGACGCCGGGCAAACGTCCGGGATGCCCGTCGGCATGATGGACGAGATGATGGGCGACGGCATGATGAACGAGATGATGGGCGGCGACGCGACCGACGCCATGTTCCTGCAGATGATGATCCCGCACCACCAAATGGCCGTCGACATGTCCGAAGAGGCGCTCGAAGAGGCTGAACACCCCGAGCTCAAGGAGCTCGCACAGACGATCCGCGACGAGCAGTCAGCCGAGATTGAGCTGATGAAGGGATACCTGGACGAGATCGAGGCTTCGACTGGAGAGCAGGAGGGATCGATGATGGGCGGCATGATGGACGCTGACGAGTCGCACCACGAATAATAAGGGAGGCTGAGCGTAACGCCGCCGGAGCAGACGATGGGAGAGAAGAGACGCGCGAGGCCGGCCCGACAGAGGGGGGTGTAGAGCGAGGTATGGGTAAGCGCACGATTCTGGTGGTCGACGACGAGCCGAAACTTGTCGAGGTGATCCGCGCTTACCTCGAATGCGACGGCTACCGGGTCGTGAGCGCCGGTGACGGCAGGGAGGCGCTCGAAAGTTTCCGCAAAGACCGGCCGGATCTGGTTGTGCTCGATCTGATGCTGCCCGAAATCGACGGTATCGAGGTCTGCCGGCGCCTCAGGCGTGACTCGGACGTTCCGATTATCATGCTGACTGCCCGCGCCGAGGAAGTCGACGAACTGCTTGGGCTGGAGCTGGGGGCCGACGACTACGTCACCAAGCCGTTCAGCCCCCGGGCGCTACTTGCCCGCGTTCGCTCCGTGCTACGGCGGACAGCTCAGGAAACGAAGGACGACGAGGCGACGCTCTCTTTGGGTCCTCTGCGGATCAACCCGGCTCGGCACGAGGCCGCGTGGGAGGAAGCGCCGCTCGCCCTCACCCCGACCGAGTTCCGGCTTCTCCTTGCGCTCGCCAAGCGACCAGGTAGGGTTTTCGACCGGCTTGAGCTGCTAGAACGGATCCAGGGCGAGGCCTACGCTGGCTACGAGCGCACCGTCGACGCCCACGTCAAGAACCTCCGCAAGAAGCTCGCCGGGGCCGGCGGCACGACCGCCGCTTCCAGCGTCGCGACCGTTCCCGGCATCGGCTACAAGCTGGAGGCGTCGCGTGCTTAACCGGGCGCGTAATCTCACTTCCAAGCTCCTGGGAGATGGTGGAGCAGATGGTGGGGCCCGCCGAGCAGGCGTACCTGACGGCGGTCGAGAACGCCCTGTGGCTGGCCGCCGGGCTGGCCGCGCTAGCGGCGGTCACATTGAGCTTGCTGCTCGCCCGCCAGATCGCGGGCCCCGTCCGGACCCTGACCTTCGCCGCCCGGCGGATGGCCTCGGGCGACTTCGAGGGGCAGATCCCGGTACGCTCCCGGGACGAGCTGGGGGAGCTGGCCGTGGCCTTCAACTCGATGGCCGAGGCGGTAGGGCGACAGGAGATGTTGCGCCGGCAGATGGCTGCCGACATCGCCCACGAGCTCAGGACCCCCCTGGCGGTCATCCAGGGGAATCTCGAGGCCATGCTCGACGGGGTCCGTCCACTCTCGACCGAAACGATAGCCGACGTGCATGAGGAGACGCAGCTGCTGGCACGCCTGATCACCGACCTGCGCGACCTCTCGCTGGTCGAGACGGGCCAACTGCCGCTTCAGAGAAGACCAACGGACCTGAACGAGCTTACGCGAGCGAGCGTCGCGCGCTTCGCTTCGCAGGCGGAGGAGCAAGGCGTGCGGCTGGCGGTCGAAACCGCAGACGGCCTGCCCCGAGCAGATGTGGACCCAGACCGCCTCTCTCAGGTCTTGGGCAACCTGCTGGAGAACGCGCTGAGGCATACCCCGCGCGGCGACGAGGTGGCGGTGCGTCTCGAAGCAGGCACGCGACCAGGGACGCTACAAACGACGGTCCGTGATACCGGCCCGGGCATCCCGGAAGAGCACCTGCCCAACGTCTTCGAACGCTTCTACCGTGTCGACCGCGCCCGGACGCGCACCAACGGCGGAAGCGGGATCGGCCTGGCGGTGGTCAAGCAACTCGTCGAGGCGCACGGAGGCAGGGTCTGGGCGACAAGCCCACCCGGAGAGGGAACGACCTTCGGGTTCGTACTCCCGACCGCCCGCGAACCCGGGACGCTCACGACCGGTCGCCCCCCAAAGGACGAAGGGTGGACCCGCAACGGCCGTGCGCAGTAGCGCTTTACGGGAGCAAGGCGGGATCCTGGTCGGGACCTCCGAGCAACCCGATCCGCATCGCTTCTTCACGTCAGCTTCACGGCTCCTTCACAACGGGCGGCTACCATCCCTCGCGAAGGACGCCAACGCACCCAGCGCATGGGCGTCGGCTCGGAGGAACCGATACGGAGGGACCAGGCTTCGATCGTGAAGACCAAGAAGAAGGCAAGCCAGAAAATGCGGCGACCGTCGCTGTTGCTCCCGGTGATCGTGGCGTCCGCGATCGCGGTGGCGGTGGGGACGTACACCTTACTCTCGGGTGGCTCCGAGCCGGGCGGCTCCGTTCAACGACCGCTCGTAGGTGGGGACTTCCACTCGCTAGTTGTGAACCCGGCGAACCCAGAGCGGGTGATGGTGGGCGGCCACGAGGGCGCGGCGGTGAGCGACGATGGCGGAGCAACGTGGCGTCAAATCGCGGATCTCAAGGGCGCCGATCCTATGGGTTGGGTTGTTGACCCGGAGGACCCCTCGAAGATGTACGCCGGCGGTCACCCCGGCTTCTACCGCTCCGAGGACGGCGGCGAGAGCTGGAGCAAGGACAATGCGGGTCTCCCTGGCACCGACGTTCACGGCTTGGGGATCGATCCGCGGAACCCGGAGACGCTGTACGCCTTCGTGGTCAAGCGCGGCCTTTACCGGAGCCCGGATGCCGGCGGGAACTGGGAGCTGGTGAACGCTCAGAAGGCTACCATGGGACCCATCCTGGTAGATCCCCGGTGGCCAGATACCCTTTACCTGGCCGGGCAAGACGGCTTCGAGAGCAGCGACGACGGCGGCGAAAGCTGGCGACGGCTTGGCGCCATCCCGGGGGATATGACGATGTCGATCTCCCAGGACCAGCAGGAGACGAACACCTTCTACGCCGCGAACGGCCGGTTGCTCGAGAGCACCGACGGTGGGAAAAGCTGGCAGCCGATCGGCGAGGGGCTCCCAGAAGGGGTCTCGGTGGTGGCACTCTCGCCGAGCGACCCGCAAGTCCTGTACGCTGGTGCGCTCGATGGCGAGTCGGCGCGCGTGTTCCGTAGCGAGGACGGCGGCGAGAGCTGGCAGGCTCAGAACTGACCAGGGAGACGCGCTAACAATCGGGATTCTGGCCACGCGGGAGAAACCGGAGGCTGTAGAGTGTGGCATGGTGGTCGCCGAGGTGGTCGACCTGGAGGGTGGTGTGCTCGATGCCGTACTCGCGGGCGAGGACCTCTTCGAGGTCGCGTCGGCGGGCGTGGCAGTCCTCGTCGCGGCCGACGAGCACGTGGGCCGCGAGCGCCGGGAAGCCGGAGGTGATGGTCCAGACGTGCAGGTCGTGGACCTCCGATACGCCCGGGACGCCGGCCATGCTCCTGCCGACCTCGCCGGCGTCGATACCGGGAGGCGTGCCTTCGAGCAGGATGTTGGTCGAGTCGCGCACGAGCCTCCAGGAGCTTCCCAGGACCAGAAGGCCGATGAGGACGCTGATGATCGGGTCCGCGTAGCGCCATCCCGTCGCCAGGATTACCAGTGCGGCCGCTATCGCGCCGCCCGAGCCGAGGACGTCGGCCAGGACGTGCCTCAAGGCGCCCTGGAGGTTCAGGCTCTCGCCGCCCGAGCGCCAGAGGATCATTGCGCCCGCGACGTTCACGACGAGGCCCAGTGTGGCGACCGCCAGCATCCAGCCGCCCAGGATCTCCGGGGGCTCGAAGAAGCGCCGGTAGGCCTCGACGAAGATCCAGATCGAGATCGCCACGAGCGTCGCGCCGTTGAAGAGGGCGGCCAGGATCTCGGCTCGCTTGTAGCCGAAGGAGCGGTTCGGGGTCGCGGGTCTCCCCGCCAGCCAGACGGCGAAGAGCGCGACTCCCAGGGAGAGAGCGTCGGAGAGCATGTGCCCGGCGTCCGCGAGCAGCGCGAGGCTGCCCGTGACGAGGCCGCCGACGACCTCGGTCACCATAAACACGCTGGTCAGGGCGAAGACGATGGCGAGCGCGCGCCGGTCCGCCACCCGCCCGTGGTCGTGGGCCTCGTGCGCGTGGCCGTGGTCTTCGTGATGCGGGTGGGCCACGAATCAACCTTCCAGGTGCGGTTTAGAGCACGACCGGACGCCGAAGCCGATCCGGGCCAGGCCGAGGAGATGCGTGTGGTTCGAGCCGTTGTCGGGGAGCGAGCATCCCCTGGGGGCTATAAGTTCTGTAGCCCACTCGCCGGTGGTTGACACGGCGAGGGCCTCCTCAAGCTTCCCTGGTCTCATGGTGACCCCTTGGGTATCGCTACTGTTGTGATTGTGAGCGCTCACCGAGCTTGACCTCTACCGTCTCTTCTGCGCCCGATCCGCCGCGCAAGACGGTAAGGGTGGCGGTATCACCGGGCCGATAGTCGCGCAGGGCGCCGAGCAGGTCGCCGGAGCCCTCGATCTTGGTGGAGTCGAGGGCGGTTATCACGTCCTCGCGGCGCAGTCCGGCGTCGTCAGCGGGGGTGCCGGGGTCTACCTGGATGACGATCACCCCTTTCTGTACCGAGAGACCGAACTGCTCCGCTATCTCCGGGGTGAGGTCCTGGTTTCTGATCCCGAGGAACGGGCTCGAGACCTGGCCGCTCTCGATCAGCTGGTCGGCGATCGAGATGGCCGTATCCGAGGGGATGGCGAAGCCGATGCTCTCGGCCCCGGTCTGCTGAGGGGGCAGGTAGGCGACGTTGATGCCGACGATCTCGCCGTCCCGGTCGACGAGGGCGCCGCCGGAGCTGCCCGGTGAGATGGCCGCGTCCGTCTGGATCAGGTCTACCAGCGCCCGGTCCTGCCGGCCACCGGTGTACTCGGCCGGCACCTCGCGGTTGAGGCCGCTGATGACCCCGGAGGTGACGGTGGACCGGAAGCCGGAGGGGCTGCCGATGGCGACCGCGAGCTGGCCGACGAGGAGGTCCGAGCCTTCACTGAACCTCGTCGCGGGCAGGCCGTCGCGGTCCACCCGGACCACCGCGATCTCGGTCGATGGATCCCTACCCACCACCTCTGCGCGCTCCGTGGAGCCGTCGGCGAAGGCGATGTTCACCTCTTCGGCGGGCGAACTGCCCGGCGGGGCGACGACGTGGTTGTTGGTGATGATGTAGCCGTCGCTTCGGTAGATCACACCACTCCCCAACCCTTCGCCTTCCTGGGTTCCGAAGGGCGTGGTTTGAACCGCCCGCACGTTGACCTGCACCACCGACGGGCTCACCTGCGCCGCTACCTGCGCCACGGGCTCGTCGTTGGGGACGTCCTCCGATACATCGGGGACCTTCTGCGCCACGTTCTGGGCTCTCTGCTCCGACTTCTCGTTCCCGCCGAACGAGCAGCCCGCCGCGAGCATCGCCAGGACGAGCGCCAGGGCCAGCACCGGCAAGAGAGCCGCTTTGCGTTTCAACCTCTCTACCTCCCGTAGGTCCTCGAAACGTCGGTAGAAGCAGGTACGGCCGACGGCCGTAGAAGCTCCAGCTAAGACGAAAGCTGTCCCTCCGAGTATACCAAGACGCCCCTAAAGGTCCCGAACGTTGTACCCTTACGACGTAGTGAGCCCCGCAGCGCACAAGAGAGAGTTCCCGGCGGAGCTGGCTCGCGCCGGCGAGACCCGCCAGTTCATAGCCTGGACGGGCGCCGTCGCCGGTTTGCGCGGTGGCTCCCTGAGCGACCTCGCCGTCGCCGCCGAGGCCCTCCTCACCGACGTCTTGCTCTCCGTCGAGGACGGCACGCTGGAGGTGGAGTCCGGAACCAACGGAGACACCTTCGAGCTAACCCTGCGCCACCCCGAGATGCGCGGGCGTCACATGGCCGGCCTCGAAGGCATCATGGAGCAGTACCTCGACGGGTACCGGATCTCCCCGACCGAGGCGGTGCTCTTCAAGCAACTCTAACGGTCGGTGTATTAGAGGCCGCCGCTCTCTGAGATAATGCCCGAAGACGCGCAGGCGATCGGCGAGACCCGAATAAAGGAGGAACGTCGATGGAGAAGGGGAAGGACAAAATAGAGATGAGCCGTCGCGGCTTCCTCAAGCTGGGCCTGGCGAGCATCTCCGCGGCCGTGCTGCTCGTCGCCGCCGGTTGCGCTGGCGAGGAAGACGAGGGGGACGAGGACGATGACGACGACGACGGAGGGCGTCGGCGAAGGAGGCGTCGCAGGTAGTCCTCAGCGGAGCTTCTCTTTGACCCTCTCTTCTTCGTTCTTGAGGTAGAGGAAGACGTCCTGGGCGAAGCGGAGGGCGTGCTCTTCCGGGAGGTTGACGCGCCGGTTGTTGACGACCGACTCCAACTCTTTGACCGCCGCGTCCGCCATCCCGACCATCACCTCGGCCTGGCGCAGGATCTCCTCGCGCTCGGCGTCCGAGAGTGCTTCCGGCTTCTCCGCCACAAACCGGTGCTCCCGCAGATACTCGATAAAGTCCCTTATGCCCAAAGAGTTCTTTCTCTAGCTCGCGCGCCGGATTATACCGGCTCAGGAGCGGGATTCTTCGAGGATCTGCGGCGTGACCGCGGGCGAGTCCAGGGTCCGCGCGTGCTCCTCGGCGAGCCTGCGCGCCCGGCCTCTCAGAAAGGCCGGTATCTCCTCCAGCTCCTCCAACGCCTCCTCGGTCCACTCGGGAGCTCGCGGCGCGCTCTGCGAGGACTCCGCGCGCGCCCTGGTCTGCGGCTCTCGCAGGGCGCCTTCGAGGGCGTCTGCCAGGACGGTGGAGCCCGCGTAGCCCATGATGGGCCTCTCCGCGAACGCATGTTCGAAGACCGGGGGACACAGAGGTAGAAAAGGCACGCCTAGGGCCTCGGCGACCTCCCACTCCAATTGCGTCCCGACCAGGAGGTCGGGGGCCGTCTCCTCGACGCGGGCGGCGACGGCCTCGGGGTCGTCTTCGACGAACGCCTCGTCGGTGAACGTGTGGGCGTGGAAGAGGAAGTCCTTCTCCAGGTGCGCGAGATAAGTACCCGCCCACGCCACCTCCAGGCCGACCTCCCGGGCCAGAGTGTAACCGAGGCCCGTCGTGTAGGTGAGGTCTCCGAAGAGGGCTACGCGGCGTCCCCGGAAAGTCTCGGGTACGGCCAGCCGGGCGTACCATGGCAGCTTCGTCGTCCGGGCCAGCTCCGCCCACACCGCCCGCCGCACCCATTTTGGATCCAGGGAGCACAGCTGGCCGACGGCCCTCAAGACCGCCCCCGTCCCGACCGACCCGACCGGGGGCGTCGTCACCCGCGGCATCCCGAACTCGTCCTGCAGGTACAACGAGGTCGACTCTGCCGCCTCCCGGCAGAGCACGACGTTCGCCCACGCCCGCGGTAGTCGCGAGAGATCCTCGACCGTCGCCCCGAGCGGCGCCCGGACGTTCACGCCGACCCCGACGAGGCGCAGCGCGCGCTCTACCTCGTCGTACTCCGCCGTCGCGTTCGGCCCGAAAGCGGGCGGCCCGAGAAGGTTGACCGTCGGAGACGGACTCTTCGGTCCTTGCTGGGCGTGGGCTTTCACGAGCTCCGCCAGCCCCAGGTCCGCCGCCTCGGCCTCCCGGATACCCGGGGACTCCCACTCGCAGGTCACGAGCTTCGGGGAGAGGCCGGTCTCCGGGTTCTCGGGGAGGGCCAGGATCGGCGCGCCCTCGCCCGAGAGTAGCGCCGCCTCGGAGCGCGCGAAGATGAGAGATTCTGTCTCCGGACGGCGACGTACCACCCCCGAGAGGTCTTGGGCCAGGTCGCCCGGCGTCCACGACCCGCCCGGCCGGTCCCGCACCGGGCTCAAGGTAACCGGCGCCGGTTCCCCCGTCCGGGTCCACGCCCCGTAGAGCGCCGGAAAATACCACTCGCCCGGGTACGCTCTAAGGACGGCGTGTACCCCGCTCGTGCTCGCCGCTATACCCAGGATGCCGTGACTCCCCGGTCCCTCGTACACGCCCCGCAGGATCTTCATGGCCTCTTCAACCGCTTCTCACAGGTTGAGGGTGTCCAGCTTCTCGGCCCGCTCGAAGGTCCGGGCGAAGAGCTCCAGGATCCGGCGAGCACCCTCGTAGCCGTGTACTCCGAGAGAGAGGAGATCCAGCGAGGAGCGGCACAGGTGTCCGCGCGCCACGAGCGGAACGTAGAGCCCCGGGCTCGCCACCACCACGTCCGGCCGGACGGCATCCACCCGATCCAACTGCGCCCGCCACTCCGGAGATTCGACCACATCCACGTCCTCCCCCAGGGCCGAGAGCTCCGCCGCCAGGGAGCGCCTGTCCAGTCGCGGCGTTCCGACCTCGAGGACCACCGCCCCGGCGTCGGCCAGGAAACGGGCGAGCGGTATCTCTAGGCCCGTGTCGCCGGTAAAGAAGATGCGCTTGCCCCGGATGCGGCTCCTCAGCGGCTCCAGGCTCTCCCAGACTTGGCGGGCGCGCCCCGCCTCGCTTGCCCTGCGCCCCGCGAGCGCGGAGACGTCCTGAATAAAGCGGGCCGTGCCGTCCACCCCGATCGGTAGGAGACCGCTGCTCACCGTCGCTCCGCGCTCCTCGGCCGCCCGGGACGCCGCGACGAGATACGGATCTACCGCGGCCACGATCGTCCCCTCGTCGATGGTCGGTAGCCGGCCCGCCTCCGTGCCCGGGACGCCGGCAACTTCGACCCCGACTCGCGCGAGCTCGGCGGCGAGCTCCTCCTGCGGGCCGGAGAGGGCGCCGAGGAGGACGACCGGGCGGTGGGCGCCCGGCTGCTCCGTCCTACGCCCAGTCCTGCCCCGGAACTGAAGCTTACCCAGGAGGCTCCCTTTGTAGAAGGGCTGTTCCTCCCCGGAGCCGGTTGCGCCCCGGGGGCACAGCTCGACGAGGGTGCGGATCGCGCCGTCCTCCAGGTCCGTGTAGAGCACGCCGGAGCCGCCCGCGTCGGGGTTCAGGGCCCGCACCGGGAGGCCCAGACGACGCCCGACGAGCTCGGCCTCGAATTCCGCGTCGAAGCCGAGCAGGGTCACCGACCTGCACGTGACGAGCAGCACCAGTTCCGTGCGCCGGAAACCCGCCGCCGCTTCGACCACGCGGGACGCCAGCCCCCCACCCGACTGCTCCTCATCCGGCTCCAGGACGACGAACACGACCCGGGGATGCACGCCGAACCCTCCGCCGTGCTGGGCCGATGAGTCTACGGGCATTCCGGGGAGGGGGACGGAGAGGGACTGGACCAGGTGGGCGTCCGCGTGGGTGCCCACTACGACGAGGAGGGTACCCGGGAGTCTTTCGGCGAGGCTGGGGAGGACGTGCAGCGGGGAGACGACGTCCGGCGCCCCCGACTCGTTGAGGATCGTCAATGTCTCTCCCTAAATCTCCCGCCAGCTCCGCCCCCGGACGCCTCAGCGACGCCCGCGGGGCCCCAACCCTCCTATTCGCTCCCCCCGAGGGACCCTAGTGTAAGGCCTTGAGGGTGTCCAGCGCCAGCCCTACCATCTCGTCCACAGCGCCCTTCAGGACGCTGTCCCCTATACGCTCCTTTTTGTCCGAGCCTATGGCGTCCGAGACCGTGAGCAAACAACCCGCGCGCACCCCGCGCATCGCCGCCAAAGTAAAGATCGCCGACGCCTCCATCTCGACCGCGAGGATCCCCAGCGAGTGCCACAGTGCTTGTGGGTCTTCCTCCGGGTCGTAGAAGAGGTCGGCGCTCACGATCGGGCCCAGAAACGGCCTCCGATCCAGTTTTTCGGCCGCGTGGTAGGCGGCGTGTACGAGGTCGAAGTGGGCCGCGGGCGCGTATGGAACTCCTCCGGTGAGGCTCGAGACCGTCCCGTCCTGGGCGGTAGCTGCGGTGGCGATCACGAGGTCCCCGAGCTCCATCTCCGGGTGATAGCCTCCGCAGGTCCCGACCCGGAGCAGGTTCTTCGCGCCCAGTTGTATAAGCTCGTCGGTCACGATGGCGGTGCTCGGACAGCCCATACCCGTGGTCTGGACGGAGACCGGCTCCCCGCCGTAGGTGCCGGTATAGCCGAGCAACCCCCGCTCCTCGGTCACGAGCCTCGCGTCCTCGAAGAAGTTCTCGGCTATGTACCTCGCCCGCCGAGGGTCCCCCGGCAACAGCACGCTCTCGGCGAGATCCCCCGGCTCCGCCCGCACGTGGATCATTTGCCTCCCTTCGGTCGGCGTTTTTAGTTTTCAGTTGTTAGTTGTCAGTTTCTTGTTCTTGCTGACCGCTGGTGGTTTTCAGGCTTCCCAGGATAACAGGGGGGCGTTGTACTGGTGTGTCGGAAATTTCTAACGCTTCGAGGATGAGCTCTTGGGCTCTCTCTGCGTTTCGCTCTCCGTAGAGTCGCGCTACCGGTTGGTCCTCCTCTATCTCGTCTCCGGATTTGACGAGGACTTCGATGCCCGCGCCCGGGTCTATTTTGTCTCCCTTTTTCTCTCTGCCCGCGCCTAGAAGTACGGCCGCGCGACCGATGCCGAGCGCCCCGAACCGCGCGACGTGGCCCGCTTTTGGCGTGACTACCTCCCTTACTTCTTTGGAGACCGGGATGTTCTCCAGGGTTCTTGGGTCTCCGCCCTGGGCCGCGACGAACTCTGCGAACTTCTCGTAGGCGGCGCCGGAGGAGATCGCGCGTTCAACCGCGTCTTCTGGTTCCTGGATGCCCTTGAGGCTCAAGAGTCGCGCCGCCACGACGCGTGACTTCTCGGAGAGGTCGGCGGGTGAGGCTTCGCCTCGTAGGAAGCGCACGCTCTCGCGGATCTCCAGGGCGTTGCCGACCGCGCTGCCCAGGGGTTCATCCATGGCCGTGATGAGGGCGGAGGCTTCTATTCCGAGGGACTTGCTCAGGCGTACGAGGAGATCGGCGAGTTCGCGGGCTTCGTCGGCGGTCTTCATGAACGCGCCAGGTCTCCGGCCTCCATGATGGCGAGTCCGACCTCTTCGACCTGCTCGCGCATGCGTTCTTCTGGGAGGTCGAACGAGAAGCCGGGGATGGACTCGAGCTTGTCTATCGTGCCGCCGGTCGTGCCGAGGCCCCGGCCCGAGAGCTTGGCCACGGTCACGCCGCAGGCGGCGACCACCGGGAGGGAGGTCAAGGAGATCTTGTCTCCGACGCCGCCCGTAGAGTGCTTGTCCACGCAGTCAGGGAAGTAGTGGCGCTCGCCGGAGTACGCCATCGCCTCCGTCAGGGCCAGCGTCTCCTCGTAGTCCATCCCCCGGATAAAGATCGCCATGAGCAGCGCGGACATCTGGTAGTCTGGCACCTCTCCCGAGGTGTAGCCTTCCACGACCGCCCGGATCGCCCCCGCCGGAAGCTCCCCGCCGCGCTTCTTGGTCTCTATCGCATCCAGTATTGCGCTTCCGGAGTACAAGTGTCGTTGCCTTCCCCAGAGATACCGCTGCTCTACGACGTTCCACCCATTGTAGTTGCCGTCCGCGCTCGGGTGCAGGGCTGGGATGCCAGGAGACTTAGATGCGCGCTTTCTGAGACCGCGCTCTTCCTTTTGGGGATCGTCCGGCGGGGGTAGATACCGTTGCCGGAGTAGCATCGGCGAGAGGAGTGAAGGTGTCGGAATCCATCCCCGGCAGGACCGATACAGAGTTGGCCATCGAGGCGTTCGTGGATAGTATCGAGGAGATCCACCCGAACCTCGACCGGGAAGAGTTCCGCGACGCGATAAGCACGTGCGTACACGACGCTCTGGACTCCGCGGACGGCAGGGAGGAGTCCGGCGGCGAGGATGAGTCGGACGACGAAGAGTAATAACGCTCCGGACCGAAGAATCTCCGGCAAGGCGCGAAGACCTTCCCCGGAGGATTCTTCGTCAAAGTGCGGTGAGCCTCGTTCTCAACTTAAGAAGTCTTCGCCAGGAAGACCGTTCGTCTCTACACCGAGCCAGGCGGCGACCGTTGCCCCGAGGTCCGCGAAGCCGTTGCGGACGCCGAGGTTACGCGGCTCGCCGCCTCTTACCGCGAGGAGCGGGACGCGTTCGCGGGTGTGGTCGGTGCCGGGGTAGGTGGGATCGTTTCCGTGATCTGCGGTGATCGCGAGCAGGTCGTCTTCGGCGAGGGCCTTTAGCAGCTCCGGAACCCTCTCGTCGAAGCGTGCGAGGTTCCCGGCCATTCCTTTCGGGTTGCGGCGGTGGCCGTACTTCGCGTCGAAGTCCACGAGGTTGGCGAAGATCAAGCCGGACTCGACGTCCCTCAGGGCTTGGAGAACGGCGTCGACCTTTGCCGCGTCGTCCGGCTTGCCGGGGAGGTGCTTGGTGATGCCCTTGCCGTCGAAGATGTCCCGGATCTTGCCGACCGCGACGACCTCATGGCCTGCGGCCTCGATGAGGTCCATGTAAGTTTCCCGCGGCGGGGTGATGCCGTAGTCGTGGCGGTTCTCGTTCTCTCGCTCGTAGGCGCCCCTCGCGCCGTGGTAAGGCCGGGCGATGACCCGCTCGACGAGGATCCGGCCCTCGCCGATGAGCATCCTGTGGGCCTTTTCGCATGCCTCGTAGAGCTCTTCGAGCGGTATTACCTCCGTGTGGGCGGCGACCTGGAAGACCGAGTCGGCGGAGGTATAGACTATCCAGGCGCCGGTTGCTTCGTGCTCCGGCCCCAACTCCTCGATGATCCGCGTTCCCGAGGCGGGCCTGTTGCCTATCACCTTCCGCCCCGTCTCCTCTTCGAAGCGCGAGATCATCTCCGCCGGAAACCCGTTTGGATACGTCGGCAAAGGGTCTTCGAGGACTATCCCCATCATCTCCCAGTGCCCGGCGAGCGTCGCCTTGGCTGCGGAACGCTCCTGCATAAGCCCGTGAAAGGCCTGCGGACTTGCGACGGGTGGGGTGTCTTCGATTTCTACGACGTTCCCGAGTCCCAGAGCGCCGAGGTGCCGGAGCTTCAACCCGCCGACGGCGCGGGCGGTGTTGGAGAGGGTATTCGAGCCCTCGTCGCCGAACTTTGCGGCATCGGGTGCGCCGCCGGCTCCGATGCCGTCGAGGACGACGATCACCGCTCTACGTCCCACAGATCCTCCTTTTCAGCCGAGCATACCGGCTATTGCGCCGCTCATCGCGCCAGGCTGGCGGCGAAGCACAGGACCTGCATGCGCCTCCCTTACGCACGACCCTGGCGTGCATCTCCCAATTCTATGTCACATCCGCTCCCGAACCCCGGCACAGGTGGCTCCGGAGTCGCAACCTCTCGTCTGGGGTAAGACCGGTACATGAACGACCCGGAGAAGATGCCTCGCCCCCCGACCGTGCGCGAGGCTGTCCTCGAAGATGCCGAAGCCATCTACTACCTGGCCCGGGATCTCGCCGACGCCCTGGGGGACCGGAGGCCCCGGCCCGAAGCCGTCCGTGCGCGCCTCGACGAGTTCTTGAAAGAGCCGAGGGCACGGGTGCTCGTGGCGGAGGGGGAAGACGGCATTGTGGGGGCGGCGAGCCTTTGGATCAAACCGGACCTCGCCCACGGCGACGCCGTGATCGAAGTTCCCATGCTCGTCGTCTCCGAGGGCGCCCGCCGCCGGGGCGCGGGCAGGCTCCTCGTCGAGGAGATACAGAGCGTCGCCGCCGCCGAGAACGCCGCCCTTATAGAGCTCGTCGCCACGAGGGAGAACGACGTAGCACGCGCCTTCTACAGGTCTTTGGGCTTCGTCGAGACCGACCACATCGCCCTCGAATTTGTCGGCGACGTGCAAAGCCCGCCGGACGGCACAGAGGGTTAGAGACCCTCCGGCTCTTGCCCATGCTCGTCAGCCCGGCAACGCCGGGTAGACGGCGAAGAGGAGCAGGCCGGTGACGACGAGGCAAGAGAGAAAGGCCCTCCCGAAGCTGATCTCCTTGACCACAGCGAGTCCGACCGCGAGCAACACCACCCCCGCGTAGGCCGCCGCGGCCCATCGCAGCCCCGGCGCCGCCGTGAGCGGTAGCAGGTAACCGAAAGGATAGGCGAGGGCGCGCCAGACGACGGCGTAGCCGTACCTGCCGCCCCACGCGGCGAGATGGTAAGCAC
>JAIVIG010000470.1 GCA_020200675.1 Actinomycetota bacterium | reverse complement strand
CCTTCGCCGGGCGGCGTGTGTTGATCCTGGGCGCCGGGGGGGCCGCTGCCGCCATCGCGGTCGCGGTTCTTGGAGAGGGCGCCTCGCGGCTCTACGTCGCCAACCGGACCGCGTGGAAGGCTGGGGAACTCCGCGCGAAGCTGTCGGAGATCGCGCTCGGGGCCGAGGTACTTGCCTGTTCGATAGACGAGGTCGGAGCCGTCGCGGAGAAGGTCGAGGTTTTGATCAACGCCACCTACCTCGGAATGAAAGATGGGGACCCTCTGCCGTTCCCCGCCGGGTCTGTGAGCGCGGAAAGGGTCGTGTGCGACGCCGTTTACCTCGCCGGTAGGGAGACCGAGCTAATCCGACGGGCCAGGGAGGCCGGGGCGCGGGTCGTGCCCGGTGGTAGGATGCTGCTCTACCAGGGGGTTCAGGCGCAGCGGGTGTGGACGGGCAGGGAGCCCAGCGTGGAGGTGATGAGCGATGCACTGGCCTGAGGCTAACGCGGCAGAAGAAGTTCTGAGTAGGGTCGTCTACGGACGTTGATACGCGGCTAAAGTCCCGGCCCACCTGTGTCGATAACTATTGCGGTGATTACGGCGCCAACGGCGAAAGAGGATCTGTAGAGAGATGATCGAGAGCGGGTTACACAACTACCTGTTCGACGCGATAAAGGCGGGGGCGAGCGACCTGCACGTCACCGTGGGTCTGCCGCCCATGATCCGCGTCCACGGCAAGGTGCAGCCCCTGGAGTATCCCGTGCTGACGCCGAACGCGACGCGGGAGATGATCTACGACGTCCTCTCCAACGAGCAGCGCCAGCGCCTGGAGAATAATTGGGAGCTGGACATCGCCTACACCCTGCCCCGCACGGCCCGCTTCCGCGTCAACGTGTACTTCCAGCGTGGCTCACTTGGCGCGGCCTTCCGCACGATCCCGGAGAAGATCCCGAGCTTCAAGGAGCTCGGGATCCCCAAGGCCGTAGAGCAGATGGCGGAGAAGCCTCGCGGGCTCGTCCTCGTCACGGGACCGACCGGCAGCGGCAAGTCCACGACGTTGGCCTCGATGGTCGACAAGATCAACCAAGAACGCCACGAGCACGTCATGAGCGTCGAGGACCCGATAGAGTTCTTGCACGACCACAAGAACTGCATCGTCAACCAGCGCGAGGTCAACCAGGACACAAAAAGCTTCGCGGAGGCCCTCAAGCACGTCTTGAGGCAGGACCCGGATGTGATCCTCGTCGGTGAGATGCGCGACCTCGAAACTATCAGCCTCGCCATAACGGCCGCCGAGACCGGCCACCTCGTCTTCGCCACCCTGCACACCCAGGACGCTCCGCAGACGGTCGACCGCGTCATCGACGTCTTCCCATCCCACCAGCAGTCCCAGGTAAGGGCGCAGCTGGCGATTGCTCTGCAGGGCATCGTGACGCAGACCCTCGCGCCCAAACGCGACGGCAAAGGCCGGGTCGTCGCCTGTGAGATACTGGTGTCGACGCCGGGTATCAGGAACCTCATCCGCGAGGGGAAGAATCATCAGCTCTACTCGGCAATGCAGACCGGTGGCAAGTTCGGGATGCAGACCATGGACGCGGCGCTCGTGGAGCTCGTTCGGGAGGGTGAGATCTCGCGCGAAGAGGCCGAGAAGCGCTCCAGCAACGTCGACGAACTAAAGCGACTCATGGACGGCGACGGCACGACAGCGAGGTCCGGGCAGTCCGGGTACGCGGCGATCCGGCGCTAGAGAGACGAGGTAGGGGGAGGCTCCTTTGGCTATATTCGCGTACAAAGCCCGAAGCCGTCAGGGAGAGATCCTCGAGGACGAGATCGAGGGCAACGACGCGATGAGCGTGGCGACGACCCTGCGCGAGCAGGGCCTGCTCGTCATCGACGTCAAGGAGCAGAGCGTCGGGCAGAAGGACATCCTCGAGCCCTTCAAGAAGGTCAAGCTCAACGATCTGGTCGTTTTTACCAGACAGTTCGCGACCATGATAAACGCCGGCCTCCCCATAGTCCGCGCGCTCTACGTCCTCTCCGAACAGACCTCGAACAAGAAGCTCAAGGAGACCCTCGACGACGTCCGAAAGGAGGTCGAGGCCGGGCTCGCCCTCTCTGAGGCCCTCGAGAAGCACCCCAAAGTCTTCTCCAAGCTCTACACCGAGATGGTCCGGGCCGGCGAGATCGGCGGCATCCTCGACGACGTGTTCCTGCGCGTCGCCGGCCAGCTCGAGAAGGACCAGGAGCTCAGACGCCAGGTCAAGAGCGCGCTGACCTATCCCATAGTCGTACTCGTGCTGGCCATCCTCGCGGCGTCGTTCATGCTCATCTTTATCGTCCCGATATTCGCCCAGATGTTCGAGGACCTCGGCGGCACCCTGCCGCTCCCGACGCGCATAGCGATGGGCCTCTCGGACGTCCTGACGAGCATCTGGGGCGTCTTCGTCTACGCCGGCTTGATCGGTGGGGCAATCTTCTTCTTGAGGTGGAGAAAGACCGAGAACGGGCGCAAGGCCGTCGACCCGGTGATGCTCAAGATACCGGCCAGGATCGGGGACATCGTCCAGAAGGTGAGAAGGCTTTGTTGAAGAGCCGGGAGGCGATTCGCGAGGGGCTGCCGATCTACCAGCCGCTCGAAGAAGAGTGGGTCTTTCCCCCGATGGTGACGCGTATGATCGCCGTCGGCGAGGAGACAGGTGACATAGACGGGATGCTCGCCAAGATCGCGCAGTTCTACGAATCCGAGGTAGACGCGGCGGTGAAGGCCCTCACCTCGATCATCGAGCCGCTCATGATCGTGGTCGTCGGCGCTATCGTCGGCGGCATCATCATGATCGCGATGGTTTCAGAACAACAAACCCCCGGTCGAGTTACGGTTCAGCGCCCTGCTGAACGACGGCGTGCGAGAGGTGCGCTTCGAGCGGGTTGCGGCAGGTTAGAATGGCCGAAGACTAGAAGAAAGGAGGCGCGGCGCGGGCCGTGTCTGTGGAGGACGGAAGCCTGCGCCGCACGCTATAGTGAGTGTACATGAGAGGCTAGACGAGCGAGACCTTAGATACTTTAAGTTCGTGTTCGGTCGAGCTCAAGGTTCTTCTGATGAAGAGACCGTCAAGGAAGTCGCTGATCCGGACATTGATTCGCCGCAAGTGCTTTACCGACGCCTGGCAAGAGACGGGTTTCCGATCTGTGGGATATGCGGAGCCACGCATGTGGAGGAAGGGCACTGCGAGCAGAACGAGAGCAAACGAAAGCCGCCGAAGGCGCGACAAGGTAGAGGGGAAGCTAAAGAGCTCCCCCCAGCAGCTGATGCCATTTCGCTGTTTCGGGATGCGGTGGTTCGCCTAAAGAACGACCTTACTACACTTGAAGCTCGGCGAGAGTACCTCAAGGACAAACGGTTCGTGGTTGAGTATCTTCGCTCTGGGGAAGCCGGAGAGAGTTGGATTAGGCACCGCGCCGGGGATTTTACCGATGCCCACTGGAGGAGTTTTTGCTTGGAGCATGGCGAAGATCCCGGCCAGGACTCTATCGACGTCCCGCTCGATCTGCTAGTTCCAGGCGGTGTGTCGCAGACTCCGCCCGAGCCGCTTACCCGTCTTATCGGCGCCTATATCCTGGCGGACTTGCCGGTGGAGGCTTTGCTCAGGAAGCTACACGACGAACCGGAAACAGTAAACCTTGAGCAGCTTGACCTACACATTAACGGAAAGAAGTCGAAGGACGGCAAAGTCCCAGGGTTGAAGACCAGGGCTAGTGACGTAGCACGGTTGGTACGGGGTGGTGGCCTTACGCCAGGGCGTACCACTGGGAACCTC
>JAIVIG010000469.1 GCA_020200675.1 Actinomycetota bacterium | reverse complement strand
ATCAGGCGGGGGTTTGCGGACTTCAGCCCAAAGGACCTTCTTGCCAATCTCGGCATCGAGTTCGATCCTGAATCCATGCGGGTGTTCTTCGAGCAGGTGTCCCGTTCCGCTTTAAAGCTCTCCAAGTGGTAGAGCGCCCTGTCGAGCCGTCTTTCGTGATGGAACGTCATGGCAAACGGCAGTATGCCAAAGGACGGAGTGGTGCGGCATGAAGCGCCAGTCCACACGCCCGGAATCAAACAACCCTACAGACTCAAGCAAGGAGGAGGAGCATGACCCTTCTATTATCCCTGGTGGCAGCAATTTGCGCTGTGCTGGTCGCCGTGGTCTTCGTAATGGCCTGGCGCGACAAAGACGTTGTGCTCGCCGTAGTGTCGGGCGTTGTGCTCCTCTCCCTGCTTCTCGTTGCGATAGTAGCCCTGCGGGTGTCGCTGTGAAGCGCGAGCGCCGCAAGAACCTTAGCCGCCGAGAGTGAGAGCGTATTACCTCCGCCGGCCCTGTAGTGAGGCGTATAGCGAGGCCGTCCACACGCCCGGAATCTAACAGTTGTTCCATGAAATGAGACGGAGGAGCATGAGCCTAACCGCTCAGAAGTCCAGGTATCCCCGCTGCCACAGGCGTTCCCAGTCAGCGAACTCCTTGCAGAAGGCAAAGCGACCGTCCTCTGGGAAGCGAAAAATATCGAGCTCCTCGTCGTACACGAACTCTGAGTGGCCCTCCTCCCTGAAATACACCTCGGTGTCGTACAGGTCCCTACCGATGAACTCGGGACGGAGGTGCTCGGCGGCTTTGTTGTCGTGGGCGTCGTGGTCCATAGCGTCTCCCACTGTCTTATGCGTCTTGGAGGCGCTGGAAATACCCCAAGTACGCCGGACACAAGATCGACCACATGCCCGGAAACCCACCACCAAATCAAGTGAGAGGAGATAGATACACATGACTGACAACGCCGAGATTGAGCAGATCCGCCGCGAGCACTTCGAGAAGGCCCGCCCTGCGATACTCGGAGCCCTCTTTGACGCGGTAGCTGGCGCTCTAGGCGCGGTTGAGAGTGTACGGCTCGAAGGTATGCCGCGCATGGCCGACTTCGCGGTGTGGGCGACGGCCGCCGAGGAGAGTTTGGGTTGGGAGTCCGGCGCGTTCATAGCTGCCTACACGGGCAACCGTAGGGAGGCCACCGAAAGCGCACTCGAGGCCGATCCAGTGGCCGGAGCTGTCCGCGTGTTTATGGAAGACCGTACGGAATGGAGCGGAACCGCCGCAGAGCTGTGGAAGGCGCTGGGCGACCTCGTGGACGTGGACATCAGACACACCAAGGCTTGGCCTGGGGCACCCAACGCCCTCAGCGGGCGCCTCAAGCGCCTGGCGCACGCTCGGTGTGCGGCCAAGCGGTCAGTTCGGTGACATCATCGTGACCGCGGGAGGAATCGTCTTCCCTGGAACTGGCGGTATGTCAGTAAGCCCATGGCCACCCGAGAACCTTGAGGAACATCGCCGTCCCGAGGAGTTCGGCGGCACGGGTAAGGACCCGGCATGGGAGACGGACACCGACGACCTACCTGCGGAACTGCACTATCAGGCAGACCCTGATATGCCCGACGTACACGGCTTTATCGCGCCGAGCTGGTGGATGAGCTTGTCGGAGTATCAGCGAGCCTTGCACAGTACGCGCAGCCTCTGGGTTGCCCACCGGACCACCCGCGTTGTTGAGCCGCTCACACTCCTCGCAAAGCGCCTTGCCGCCCGTCCCTTGGCGGACGTTCTCGGGGTCCATGCTGTTGCCGGTCTGGCAGTTGGGGTTGTTGTGGTAGACCTCCGAGTTGGCCGAGTACCACGGCCCCTCGCCCTTCAAGCCTCCGGTGGTCTCCCTCACCGTGTTCTGGGTCGCGTCAACGAGCCCCTCGTCCCTGTCCTTGCCCATCTCGCCTCCTTTTGTGCCGATGGTTGCCTTTACCCTGTAAGGCGCGAAAGGACCGGAGCGGTTACACGCTGACCCGCCGGCGTAGTGAAACCGACCGCCGAAAAACATGGTTGAAGGGGTACCATCCCCAAGATGGGCAAGGGCCGAGTTCGAAGGAGTCTACGCAAAACGTCGCTTGGTACCCGGCCCCTAGAGAGATGGTAGCAAGAGGCCGGGGCCCGAGGTAGGACCCCCGCTTCTCGTCCGCTTCCTCTTTGGGGACGGCGCGGACAGCCTAACGACGACTCGGTACTCGCCTCTTAGGGGGCTACCGGACGCGGAAGGATAAGGGTAAGATGCTCCGGGAAGCAAGACGGAGCGAAGGAGGCCGAGATGGACGCGCAGAGCGTCCCGGATTCTTGGGTCGGACGGCGGGTCGAGGCAGTTGTCGTTAGGCCGGTCAACCCCGACCAGCCCGGGTTCTCGACATCGCTTACGGCCCTGACCTACGAAGGGGTACTTGAGGAGGTCAACGACCGGGGCATCGTGGCGTCGTTGTCGTCCGAGGCCGAGGTGCTCGCCGCCAACACGTTCTACCCGTGGGGTGCGGTTCTATCTTTGCGGCTCACAGAATAGCTGGGGTACTCGAGTAGGGGAATAGGCCGTCCTCCGCCCCTATGCGGGATTCTGGATGTGAGCTTCCGAGAAGCCATACGTCCAGGTAGTTGGATGAATAGGCTTTCTTTGCCGATGCACGGGTCCTTCGC
>JAIVIG010000468.1 GCA_020200675.1 Actinomycetota bacterium | reverse complement strand
GGGCAGAGACTACCTCGGCCGGGTGCGGAGTGCCAGCCAGCGGATGGGCATGCTCATAGACGACATTTTGGGCCTCACGCGCGTGACGCGGGGCAGCATGGAGCGCAAGCGCCTGGACCTCGGCGCCCTGGCCGAGGAGGTCGCTGAGGAGCTGCGCGAGGCCAGGCTGGAGCGGAAGGTCGAGTTCTCGGCTCAGAAGGGGCTCGAGGTCTGGGGGGACTCGAAGCTCCTCCGAGTGGCCCTCGTCAACCTGATCGGCAACGCCTGGAAGTTCACTGCGAAGAACCCCGAGGCCCGGGTAGAGTTCGGCCTGAGCGAGGGACTCTCCCATAGAGGCCGCGTCCCGGTGTACTACGTGCACGACAACGGGGCGGGCTTCGACCAGGCCTACGCGGGCAAGCTCTTCGGCGCCTTCCAGCGGTTGCATGGGGCGGGAGAGTTCGAGGGGACGGGGATAGGGCTCGCCACCGTCCAGCGCGTCGTCCACCGCCACGGCGGCAGGATCTGGGCCGAGGGCGAGGTGGGCCGTGGGGCGACCTTCTTCTTCACCCTGCGCCCCGGCCCCCGGATCGACCCCATGGTATCCCAAAAGGAGGGCACGACGAAATGACCGCCCGCGAAAGCTCGACACGCTCCTCATCGCGCGATGAGGAGCGCCAGCCGCTCCGGGTGCTTCTGGTCGAGGACTCGGCCGACGACGCCCTGTTGCTCCTGCGCGAGCTCAAACGCGGGGGTTACGAGGTCTTCCACGAGCGGGTCGACACCGCCGAGTGCATGCGGGCCGTGCTCGAGAGACAAGATTGGGACGTGGTCATCTCGGATCACGCCATGCCGAACTTCAGCGCGCCCGCGGCTCTGGAGTTGCTCCGGAAGAACGGTTGGAGGGATCTCCCGTTCATCATCGTCTCCGGTCACATCGGCGAGGACGCGGCGGTCAAGGCCATGAAGGCCGGGGCCCACGACTTCGTCGCCAAAGACAGCCTCGCCCGGCTCGTACCCGCCATCGAGCGGGAGCTCAGGGATGCCGAGGAGCGCCGGGAGAGGAGGCGGGCCCAGGAGGCGCTCAGGCTGGCCGAGGAGAAATACCGGGGCATCTTCGAGAACGCGGTGGAGGGCATCTTCCAGGCCACGGCCGACGGCCGCCTCGTGACGGCGAACCAGATGATGGCGCGCATCTACGGCTATGACTCTCCGGAGGAGATGATCCGTACCATCTACAACTTCGCGGAGCAGCACTACGTCGAGCCAGCCCGGCGGACTGAGCTCGTCCGACTTATGCGGCAGGACGGCAGGGTGTTCGAGTTCGAGATCCAAGTCTATCGTAAGGACGGCGATGTGATCTGGATCTCCATAAACGCCCGTGCCATGCGCGACGATTCGGGCGAGGTGGTGGGATTCGAGGGCACGGTGGAGGACATAACCGAGCGCAAGAGGGCCGAGGAAGAGCTGCGGCGAAGCCTAGACCGGCTCGTGGCGCTGCACGAGGCTGGCAACCTCCTGGGTTCGACGCTCGAGCCCGAGGAGATTGCCACGCGCCTTCTGGGCATCATGCGCCGCATCTCCGGGTTGACGGCGGCGGTGATCTCCTTGCGGGAGGACGGCGGTGGTCTCGGCGTCTGGCGGTCGATCGGCCTGGAGAGGCTGGAGCCGAAGGCCCGCTACACGACGGCGGTGAAGGAGGCCCAGGAGTCCGCCCTGGAGAGCGAGACCTCCCGGCTCTTCCGATCGGACGCTCGGGGGAACGAGTCCGTCGCGGTCGGGTTGTGCCTGCCGCTGCTGGTACGGGAGCGGGCTGTCGGGGTACTCGAGGTTTACGGTCCCGAAGCGCTGGCGGAGAACGATGTGGTGGAGATCCTGGAGAGCCTCGCCAGCCAGGCGGCGAGCGCTTTCGAGAACGCTCGGCTTTACGGCGAGCTCGCCGAGCGCGAGAAGAGGTTGCAGGACCTGGTTGGTAAGATCCTGGTCGCCCAGGAGGAGGAGCGGCGCCGGGTCGCCTACGAGGTGCACGACAGCCTGGCACAGGTGGCCGCCGCGGCCCACCAGCACCTGCAGGCCTTCATCCAATACCATCCGCCTCAATCCGAAGAAGGGTACGAGGACCTCACGCGGGTCTCAGAGCTCGTGCGCCAGACCGTGGGCGAGGCACGCCAGATCATCGCGAACCTCAGGCCGACGGCGCTCGACGACTTCGGCCTCAAGAGCGCCGTACGCCTCCACCTCGACGCCTTGCGGGCCGAAGGGTGGCGCATCGAATACGAGGAAACTTTAGGCGACGAGCGGCTCCCGGCCGCCACGGAGACGGCGATCTTCCGGGTCATCCAGGAGGCGCTGAACAACGTCGGCAAGCACGCCGGCACGAATAGGGTGGACCTCTCACTCGAGCGGCGTCCGGCCGGAACCTGGGCGAGTGGGAGCGAGCGTGGCAGCATCAGGCTCACCGTCCGGGACTACGGGCGGGGCTTCGTACCGGAGGAGTCGTCTGCCCACGGGGCTCCGAGCGGTCCCGGCGAGCGGGTCGGCATGACGGGCATGCGCGAGAGGGTGGTCCTGCTCGGCGGCGACTTCCGGGTCGCGAGCCGCCCCGGCGCGGGTACCACCATAGTAGCCGCCCCGCCGGCATTCCGGGCGACCGAGGGCGCCGATGAGCGACGAGGGCGCGGTCTCGATACGGCTCTTGATCGCCGACGACCACGCGCTCGTCCGGAGCGGGCTGCGCAGCATGCTCCAGAGGGAGCCGGGCATCGAGGTCGTGGGCGAGGCCTGCAACGGCCGCGAGGCCATAGAGCTCTGCCGCTCTCTGGTTCCAAACCTCGTCCTCATGGACGTTCGCATGCCGGAGATGGACGGCCTGGAGGCTACCCGCGCCATAAAGCACGAGTGCCCCGAGACCGGGGTCCTCATGGTAACCATGCACGAGAACCCGGACTACATGCTGGAGGCCATCAAAGCTGGCGCCGCCGGCTACGTCCTCAAAGACGCCGCCCGAGACGAGCTAGTCGACGCCGTGCGGCGCGTGGCGCGCCACGCGCCGCCCAGCCATTGACGTGTTGCCTGCTCGGCTGACCCCGATACCGCTCCTTGAGAGACGGAGCACCCGTCCTTGTGGCGGGTGCTCCGATACAAGCGCGTACGACGAGGCCTGGTTTGTCGGCTACCTTGAAGACTCCTGCGTCGGGGACGCTTCCTGTAGCTCCTCTTCTACATTGGTGATGCCGGTGAGGGAGCTAACATAGATCTCGTCGTAATCGGTCTGCAGCCCCTGCTCGCGCTCTCTCTCGGCCCCGCGCCCGCCAACGAGGGTTCCGATGTAGCAGGCCAGGAAGCCCAAGGGCACCGAGATCAGAGCCGGACTTCCTTTCTCGAACGGGAAGATCGCCGCCTCGCCGATAATGACCGGGCTCAGGATCACGAGCCCGACGGAGGAGACGAGGCCGACGATCATGCCGGCGACAGCTCCGGTCGAGTTGAATCTTCTCCAGAAGATCGTCAGCAGTATGACGGGCACGTTCGCACTCGCAGCGACGGCGAAGGCTAGTGCCACGAGGAAAGCAACGTTCGCGCCCTGCAGGGGCAGGGCCAGAACTATCGCCGCCACCGAGATACCGATGGCCGCAATGCGGGCGGCCCTGAACTGCTCTTGCTCGGACGCCTCGCCGCCGCGGATGACGTTTGTGTAGAAGTCGTGGGCGAAGGCGCTGGAGGCGGCGATCACGAGCCCCGCCACGACGGCCACGATGGTGGCAAAGGCAACTGCTGAGACGAAGGCGAACAAGATGGGGCCGCCGAGCGTGGAGGCGAGCTGCGGAGCGGCCAGGTTGCCCTCAGGGCTTTGCGCCTTGATAGCATCCTGTCCGACGTAGAGAGCCGCGCCGTAGCCCAGGATCGGCGTTACCAGGTAGAACAGGCCGATGATCCAGGTCGCCCATATGATCGAGGAGCGGGCCGTCTTGGCATCCGGGACGGTGAGGAAGCGTATCAGGATGTGTGGCAGGCCCGCCGTCCCCAGGACGAGGGCAATGTTTAGCGAGATCACGTCGAGGCTCGCCGCTATGCCGCTCGGGGCGGGCGGATGGAGCGCCTTGGAGCCGATCTCGCTCTCGACCGCGTTGAACACCCCGACCGGGTTGAAGCCGTAGTTGGAAAGCACGAACAACGAGAGGACCAGGGAGCCGGCGATGAGCAGGACAGCCTTGATGATCTGGATCCAGGTCGTCGCTACCATACCTCCTCCTACGACGAGGATGGTCATGAGGATGCCTATGCCGATCACCGAATACGCGTACGGGATGCCGAGCAGGAGCTTGATGATCGCCCCGGCCCCGACCAACTGGGCGATCATGTAGAACATGCTTATGACGACCGTGCTGACGGCCGCCGTCGAGCGAATCCTGCTCATGTTGAACCTGGCCGTGAGCATGTCGGCCAGGGTGTACTTGCCGAGGTTCCTCAAGGGCTCCGCCACAAGCAGGAGCACCACGAGGAACGCTACCAGGAAGCCTATCGAGAGATAGAAACCGGCGAAGCCTTGTAGGGCGATGGCCCCCGCTATCCCAAGGAAGGAGGCCGCCGAGAGATAATCGCCGGAGATGGCGAGGCCGTTCTGCCAGCCCGTGATCTTGCCGCCCGCTACGTACTGGTCGCTGGCGGACTTGTTCCTCATCGACGCCCAGGCGGTGATGCCGAGCGTCAGCGCAATGATGATGACAAAGAAGACTATAGCTGTGGCGTAGTCGCTCAATCCAAACACGTTACCCCTCCTTCCTCTCGGCAGCCTCATGCCGCGCCTGGTCTACGAGGCCGTCCCACTTGTTTGCCCGGCCCACGTATATGTGCATGAGTATCCAGGTCATGGGGAACTGCGCGAGGCCGTAGATGTAAGCCCAGGTCAGCGGCCCTACGGCCTTGCCGTTCAGCACCGTCGTGAACGCCGCCAGAAACACAAAAACAAAGAAGAACGCGAGGAAGAATATCGTCGCCGAGATGAGGAACACCTTCCTCTTCCGCGAATACTCCTGGAACGCCGGGGTTCGCTCTACACGGACCCACTCTTCGTGCCTACTACTACTACTATCCATCGAACTCCTTTCCCCTATCCATGGATAAGCCCACAAGCTTATCCCCGACTAACGCCCTTCTCAAACTCTGCACTGTATTACAAAACTCTCATGTGCTCAATAGTATGCGAACGGGAACCTTTGCAAAC
>JAIVIG010000018.1:2678-14088 GCA_020200675.1 Actinomycetota bacterium | reverse complement strand
ATCATGGCGTCCGTATAGGCGCCCCAGAATCACGGATTGTAGATAGGCTCTGCGGCCTGCCCGATCATGACGTGCGAAGAGCCGGTGATGAGCGCCAGCTTGCCGGGCTCGACGACCCCGAGACCAAGAGCGCCGGCGTAGGCGTCGATAGCACCCTCGGCCACGGGCGTGCCGGCCTTGAGCCCCAGCTCCTCGGCGACCTCTCGCCTCAGCTCCCCTACCGCCGTGCCCGGGTCGAGCACGTTCTGCGGATACTTGTCCAGCAAGTCCTCGATCCCCACCGCTTCGAAGAGACCTTCCGGGAAGCCACCCTCGTCGCGGTCGTAGTAGAACTTCGAGCTGGCCATGTTGATGGAGGCCGTCCACTCACCGGTCAGCCGGTGGATCGCCCAGTCGCCGCAGTCGCAGATGTGCTTCGCGTTGTTGTACGTCTCCGGTTCTTTCTCCTTCAACCACATGGCCTTCGGAAGCCCCCACTCCGCGGAGACGGGCCCGTGACCGTTGTACTTGAGCGCAGGATCTCCTGTCTCCTGAATACGCATAGCCTCGTCGGAGGCGCGTATGTCCATCCACATGATCGCGGGCCGCATGTGCTTGTCTTTCTCGTCCACTGCCAGCACCGTGGAGGCCGTGGCGTCCACGCCGATGCCCGCTATCTCCTCCGGCGAAACATTACCCTCGTCGAGGACCTTGTTCGTCGCCTCTACCAGAGCCGACCACCACTCGTCGGGGTCCTGCTCGGCCCAACCCGAGCGCGGGTACTTCGTCTCGAACTCGACGGCGTGGAACACCACCGGCGTACCCTCGCGGTCGAAGATGCCGACCCTCACGCCGCCCGTACCGAAATCTATCCCCATCAAGTAAGATCCCTCGGCCACTGCTCTCCTCCTTTCCTCTACCCGGCCAACCACAACGGCCGCCGGGGCTTTCCCTTTCTACGCGTGTTCGCTCCCGTACTCGGGACCGCGGGCATCCTGCCCACAACGACGGAGCCGGTTCGCGTACCATAACGATGGTCCACCAGCAGGCTCAAAACTAACGGATACCGCTGTCACACCTCCTTTGCGCGACCCTCGAAGACCATCCGCTCCCTCTCACCCCGCTCAGAGACTATCGGCTAGCCTGTCCAGGCCGCCGCTAACGTCCCGCGAGAGGTGTAACCGGATGACCCGCCGTCCCGCGTCCAGGAGCGCCTGTCGGTCCCCCAAAGCCTGCGCGTTCACCAGCACCCCGAAGCTCAACGAGGACTCGGGAGCCCCGGCCTCGTCGGGGATGTCGGCGTCGCGCTCGTGATCTGCGGTGATCTGGACGAACAGCCCGTTACCGCCGTCTCCCTTGTGCAACTGCCCCGTGGAGTGCAAGAAACGCGGCCCGTAACCCGAAGTCGTGGCGACCCCGAGACGGCTCATGAGACGAGCGCGCATCCTCTGCAAGACCCCGGTCGCCTCGTCGGACGGCGGGAGGTAGGCTTGCAAGGCCACGTAATCGCCGGGTCTGGCCTGGGCGAAGAACCCTTCGACGGCCTCGTCGACGCTCGCGGCGTCCTCGGAGGAGTAGACGGAAATTCCGTCTTCCTCGACCGTGGGCTCCGGCTCCGGCAGTTCGCCCTTCTCCTGGTACTCGGCTACCATCTTCCTCGCCTGCACCTTCGCGGACTCGACGTTCGGCTGGTCGAACGGGTTGATGCCGAGCCTCCACCCGGCGACCGCGGTCGCGACCTCCCAGCGGAACATCTCCCCGCCCAAATCGTAGGCATCTTCGAGCTCTACCTCGATCACGGGATGCCCCAGGCCCCGCAGCTCATCGACGAGGCCGTCCGGGTTCTCCTCGCCGCGCAGCTTCATGCTCACGAAGAGCCGGTCATCGCCGTAGGCATCCGGCGCACCCTCCGGTTCCTCCGCGACCGGCAGGATGCCCGTGCCGTCCTTGCCGGTGCTCTCGGCGATCAACTGCTCCACCCAGGGACCGAACGCCGCCAGCGCGGGCGAGGCGAGCAGCGTCAGCTTGTCGCGCGCGTGGTTCCTGGCGAGCTCTCCCATCGCCGCGCCCAGCCACGCGCCCGGATTCTCCTCGACCTTCACCTCCGGACCACACTCACTGGCAGCGGCCTTCCCGCCGCTCAGGAGCCGGGGCGCGTCCACCCCGACGAGCGTCGCCGGGACGATCCCGAAGAGCGAGAGCGCCGAATAACGGCCCCCGATGTTCGGATTGTTAAGGAACGTGGCGCGGAAGCCGTACCTCTCGGCGGTGTCCTGCAAGCCGCTGCCGGGGTCGGTGATGGCGACGAAGTGCGACCCGACCCGCTCCTCCCCGACGACCTCCACGACGCGGTTGTAGAAGTACTTGAAGAACGAGAACGTCTCCACCGTGCCGCCAGACTTGGTCGAGACGACGAACACCGTGCGCGAGAGGTCGAGCCGGTCGGCGTGGGCAAGCACGGCCTCGGGGTCGGTGCTGTCCAGCACCGCGAGGTCCGGGTACCCTTCCCTGGCGTCGAGAGAGAGACCAAACGTCTCCGGCGCAAGGCTGGAGCCGCCCATCCCCAAAAGTAGTATGTGCTCGATCCCTTCATCGCGCAGAGCGGTTGCAAGGTCCTGTATCTCGGGCAACGCCTCTTCGGTCTCCTGGGGGCTCCTGAGCCAGCCCAGGCGGTCGGCTATCTCCTCCGGCTCCGGTCCCCATGCGGTGTGGTCTCCCTCCCACATGCGCTCCACGACGTGCTCGTCGCGCAACTCCTTCAGGGCGCCCTCGACCGCGGGAGCGTATTCGCCCAGGGCCGCCGTATCCCGGGAAATCACCGGACGCTCACCTCTTCAAGACGGCCCTCGGAGAGCGCCTCCACGGACACGTCGTCGAGGCTCGTTACCACGAGGTCGGCGCCTGCATCGGCCAGCATCTCCTCGTCGTCCGCGCGCGCCAGGCCGAGCGCGGCCATGTCTCCAGCCTTGGCGGCCTGGACACCGTTCACGGCGTCCTCGACCACGAAGGTGTTCTCCGGAGAGGTTCCCATCTCTTCGGCGGCGGTCAAGAAGATCGTGGGGTGCGGCTTGCCCTGCTCGAAGTCGCGTCCGCTCACGTTCGCGTCCAGGATGTCGAGGATCGTGTAACCCTCTTTTACGAAGTCGTAGCTCAGATCCTCTTGCTCGCAGAACTCGTCCAGCCGGATGCGCTCCAGAAACGCGTTGGCGTTCTTCGAGGAGGAGGCCGTGACCATCTTGAGCCCCGCGTTCTTGCACTCGAGCACGAAGCGCAGGGCGTCCGGGTAGGCGTAGAACTCGCTCTTCTCAATGAGCTCGACGATCATCTCCTGCTTGCGGTCGCCGTACTCCTGGGCGCGCCTCTCGACATCTGGAACGCCGAAGTACTCCAGGGCGGCCTGCGCGCCCTTGTAGCGCGGCATGCCGCTCATCTCTCTCTGGTAGATCTGCGGCGTAAACGCCTCGGGCGAGTACGAGGTTTGATCCCGTATGTCGCTCCACTCGTTCTCCATGAGCTGCTGCAGCCCATCGCGCCACGCCCGCTCGTGCGGCGAGTCCACCAGCACCCCATCCACGTCGAAGACTACGCCCCTGAATCCAGCAGCCATGAAGCCCCTTTCCCTAGCACTTCAGCTCACCGTTCCTACCTTTACTGCTTCACCAGTTGCCTGGTCTTCTCCTTGATACCGTCGAGCAGCTCGTCGAAGGAGTCTGAGAACTTCTGGACTCCCTCCTTCTCCAGCGTCTCGGTCACATCGTCGTAGTCCACGCCGGCCTCCGCTAGCTCCCGCGGGAGCCTCTTCGCGTCTTCGAGGCCCTCCTTGAGGGTGGGACGGATGTCGCCGTGGTCCATGGTGGCCTCCAGGGTGGAGGCGGGCATGGTGTTCACCGTGTCCGGGCCGACGAGGTTGTCCACGTAGATGGTGTCCGGGTAGTCGGGGTTTTTGGTCGAGGTGGAGGCCCAGAGAGGGCGCTGCTTCGTGGCGCCTTTGGATTCCAGGAAGTTCCAGTCGTCGCCGAAGAAGATCTCCTCGAACGCCGCGTAGGCCAGCTTGGCGTTCGCTATGGCAAGCTTGCCCTTGAGATCCGGCCGGCCTACCTCGTCGAGCCTCTTGTCGCCCTCCGAGTCCACCCGGCTAACGAAGAAGCTAGCCACGCTCGCCACCTGCGACGGGTCGCCGCCCTCCGCCACCAGGCGCTGCAACCCTCGGATGTACGCCCTCGCCACCGCCTTGTAGCGCGCGAGCGAGAAGATGAGCGTCACGTTCACGGACTTGCCGTTGGCTATGACCTCCTCGATGGCCGCGAGGCCAGGCTGCGTGGCCGGTATCTTGACCAGCAGATTGGGCCTGTCCACCAAGTCGTGCAGTCTCAAGGCCTCCTCGACGGTCTTGGGGGCGTCGTAGGCGAGGTTCGGGGAGACTTCCAGGGAGACGTAGCCGTCCTTCTTGGCGGTGAGCTCGTGGACGGGCGCGAGGATGTCGCAGGCGTCCTGGATGTCCTTGCGGGCCAGCTCCACGAAGATCTCCTTCGGGTCGTCCGTCTCTTTGGAGACCTCCTGGAGCTGATCGTCGTATAGTTCCGATTCGGAGATTGCCTTCTGGAAGATGGTGGGGTTCGAGGTGACGCCCACGACCCCGTCCTCGATCATCTTGTGCAGCGCCCCGCCCTCGACGAGGTCATCGCGCGAGATGGAATCTATCCAGATCCCCTGCCCCAACTCCGCGGCTTTCTTGAGATTTTCGTTCACCGTCTCTACCTTCCTTTGCGGGGGACGGGAGGGTCCGAAACTCCCGTCCCCATCGTGCTACTACGGCTTACTCGACTGCCGTTTGTCCCTATCATTACGAATGCCCCTCCGATGGGTCAGTCGGCTCGACGGCGGGCGTGCCAGGCTCCTCGCCTATCCGCTCCGAACGGCCCAGCAGGTCCAATGCCTCGTTCGCCACGTTCTCGGGATTGATGCCGAGCTCCTGCAACAGATCCTCGCCCGGCGCGGATGCTCCGTAGCGGTTGATGCCGACGCTCCTGCCGCGGAAGCCGATGTAGCGCTCCCAGCCGGTCGGCACCCCGGCCTCGACCGAGACCCTGGCCTCGACCGACGGCGGCAGCACGGAGTCTTTGTAGGACTGATCCTGCGCGTCGTAGATCTCCCACGACGGCATGCTGACCACGCGAGCCGAGATACCCTGCTCAGAAAGCAGCTCCCTGGCTTCGAGGGCCACGGCGACCTCGGAGCCCGTGCCGATGAGGATGACGTCTGGCTCGCCATCGGCGTCGGCGCGAACGTACGCGCCGCGCAAGGCGCCTTCCGCCGGTCCCGGGTCCAGGACGGGGACGTTCTGGCGCGTGAGGAGGATGGCTACGGGCCCGTCGGTGTCGAAGGTGCTGCGCCAGGCCATCGAGGTCTCGTTAGCGTCGGCGGGCCGGATCACAGTGAGATTCGGGATCGCGCGCAGCGCCATGTAGTGTTCGATGGGCTGGTGGGTGGGACCGTCCTCGCCCAAACCCACGGAGTCATGCGTCCAGATCCAGGCGACCTTGACGCCCATGAGCGCCGATAGCCTGACGGCCGGGCGCATGTAGTCGGAGAAGATGAGGAAGGTCGAGCCGTAGGGTCTGACCATCCCGCCGTGTACCGCGATGCCGTTGACGCACGAGCCCATCGCGTGCTCGCGGATACCCCAGGCAATATTTCGTCCGGCGTTGTCCGGGGAGAAGATACCGCCGCCGGAGAACGCGGTCGAGGTCGAGTTGACGAGGTCGGCCGCTCCCCCGATCATGGTCGGCACGTAATCCTTGAACGCGTCCATGACCGCCGCCCCGGCCTTCCTGGTGGCGAGCTTCTCCGTCTCCGACGGGTCCCACTTCGGCAGCTTCTCCTCGTAGCCATGGATAGGATCTCCGCTCTGGACCTGCTCCCACTCCTCGGCGAGCTCGGGGAACTCCTCGCGCCAGGCGGCGAAGCGCCGGTTCCACTCTTCTTCGAGCTCGCGGCCCCTTGGCTTCTGGTCCATGTGATCGTAGACCTCGTCTGGGACGTCGAAGTGCGCGTCGGGGTCGAGGCCAAGGGCCTCTTTGGCCACGCGCACCTCTTCCTCGCCCAGGGCGCTGCCGTGGGCAGCGGCGGTGTCCATTGCGTTGGGGGCGGGGTAAGCGATGTGGGAGCGTACTATGATCAGGGACGGCCGCTCTTCTTCGGCGATGGCGTTGCTAGTCGCCTCCGCGAGGGCGTCGAGGTCTTCGGAGTCGGCGACGTGCTGGACGTGCCAGCCCTGGGCCTCGAAGCGCTTGCCCTTATCCTCCCGGTCGAAGGAGATGGCGGTCGTGCCGTCTATGGTGATGCGATTGTCGTCGTAGTAGTAGACGAGCTTGCCGAGGGCGTTCTGTCCGGCTATGGAGGCGGCCTCGTTGGAGACGCCCTCCATGAGATCGCCGTCCGAGCAGATGGCGAAGGTGCGATGGTCCACGACGTCGTGCCCGATGCGGTTGTACCGGTCGGCTAGGAAGCGCTCGGCCATCCCCATTCCGACCCCGTTGGCGAAGCCCTGGCCCAGCGGACCCGTCGTCGTCTCCACGCCCGGCGTCATGAAGTGCTCGGGGTGGCCCGGCGTGATGGAGCCCTTCTGGCGGAAACGCGTGATCTGCTCCAGCGACAGGTCGTAGCCGGTGAGGTGCAACAGCGAGTACTGCAAGATAGAAGCGTGACCCGCCGAGAGAATAAAGCGATCCCTGTCGGGCCAGTCGGGGTTCTCCGGGTTGTGCCGGAGGAACCTGGTGTAGATCGTGTACGCCAGCGGGGCGAGCGCCATCGCCGTCCCCGGGTGGCCGTTGCCCGCCTTCTGCACCGCGTCCATCGCCAGCGTCCTGACGGCGTCTATGGACCGCCGCGCCACGCTCGTCTGGGTCTTGAGATCCAACATACCTCCGTTTTCGTCGTATTTTGCTACATCGGCTTCTACACGATGTTGTACCGCACCAAAGGCGAGAGCAACCCGGCCACTACCCGCGCAGCAGCCTAGGAGGCTGGCGTGCCGTGGTAGCGACGGTCTACCTCGTTCATCTTCTCCACTTTCGGAGCCGAGGAGCCGCCGCCAAACTCGGACTCCAGAAAGGCGTCCAGGACCGTCTTGGCGGCCTCCGGGCCGATCACGCGCCCGCCCATCGTCAAGACCTGCGCGTTGTTGGACTTCTTCGCCCGCTCGGCCGAGTAGACGTCGTGACACTGCGCCGCGCGTACTCCGGGCACCTTGTTCGCCGTCATGCTCATGCCGAGGCCGGTGCCGCAGCACAGGATGGCCTGATCGTGGTCTCCGCGGGCGACCGCTTCGGCGACCTCTACAGCGACATCGGGGTAGTCTATCCCCGCGTTCTTGGCCTCCTCCTTGGAGGGGGGGCTGTAGTCCTCGACCTCGTAGCCCATCTCCTCCAGGTGCTCGACGAGCGTTTGCTTGAGCTCGAGGGCCGCGTCGTCGGCGCCGATGCCTATCTTCTTCATCCTTTACCTACCTCCTTGACCTGTCTCTCGACGTGTTCCGTACTCTTTACCCTGGGATGCGCTCACGCAGTAATCTCCCGCTCTCGTTCCTCCTCCCGGCCGAATTCGTCGCACGCTCTTACGGTACCGGGCCGCTCCGCACTACCGCGCTTGCGAGGCCGCGTCACGGGCCCAGAAGCCGTCCGGCGCGAACAGTTCCTCGACGCACTCATCGAGGATGCCGGCCTCGTTGGCGAGGTCGAGGATGGTGTAGCGGCTCCGGATCATCTGCGCCCTGCGGTACGTCGCCTTGAAGTCCTCGATGCTCAGCCCGATCTCCTCGGGGCTCGTCGGGCACCCGGCGGCCCGCAGCTTCTCCCGCAGCTCGTCGGCCGGCATCAACTGCTCTCGCAGCTTCTTGCTCAGATCCGGCCAGAGCTCGCCGAGCAGCTCCAGCCGTTCGCCGAGCGCGGCGGCGTCTATGTACTTTGCGAGGCTCTGCTTGACGGCGGGATCTTCTAGCGGAGGGTTGTGCGCCGCCCGCACCTTTTGCTCGACCTCCTCCGGGCCGGGCCAGTCGCGCTTTATCGCTTCGATGTGCAGGTTAGCGAGGTCGCGTTCGAGAACCCGCTCGAAGAGGGCGGCGATGGCTATGGAGCCCACTCCCACCTTGAACCCATGCGAGAGCGGCGGGTCGAGGTCACGGCCCAGACCCTCCCCCTCCCAGAGGTGGCTGAACTGGTGCTCGGCGCCGGAGGCCGTCCGCGAAGACTGGTAAGCCTGCATCGCCAGGCCGGACATGACCAGGCCCTCGATGAGACCATCCATCGCTTCTCCGTCGCCTTCGCGCAACTCGGCCGGGGTGGAGATCCAACCACGCAAGTGGTCCTGTACCAGATCCCAGCCGTTCTGGTCTATGGGCTCGACCCCCAAAGCGTCGGCGATCAGCCAGTCGGCCCCCGACGTCACCTTGCCGAGCAAGTCGGCGTAGCCGGCGGCGGTCATTTTGGGGGGCGCGTTTACCAGGACGTCCACGTCACCCACGACCGCACGCGGCGCCGGGCAGGTGAGCGTCTGCTTGGCCCCATCCTTCTCTATCGAAGCGCCGAACGCCGTGTAGCCGTCCATCGAGGCGGCGGTGGCGACGTTCATGTACGGCCGGTCGCACTCGTAAGCCGCCCGCTTGGCGATGTCGTTGAGGCTCCCGGAGCCCACGGCGACCGGGATGGCGTCGTGCTCGCGCAGCGCCTCTTGCTCGCGCAGCGCCTCTATGAGTATCTCTACGTTGGCGTACTTGGCGTACAGAACCGGCTTGCCGGGGAAGATGTACGGCTCGACCGTTTCGCGTCCGGCCGCTTCGAGGTTTTTCTGCACCTCCTCGCCGGCCGCCGCCCACATGTTCTCGTCCGTGACCACGACCGCTCTGGCGTCTGCGCCGAAGCTCTGCTCGAAGACTTCGGCGACCGAGGCTAGCGCGCCCTCCCCGATGTTCACCGTTTGTGTGTCGGTCGCGTCGCGTAGCGCCCCGTTCACCAGCTCTTCGTTCATGCCCTACCTCCCGTCGGAAAGCGCGGGAGTCGGGAGTCGTTTTCTCGACTTCCGAGCCCGGTTCTTCCTACTTCCGCGGTCATATGGTTTCCGTTCCAACTACTCGTCTTCCTCCGTCCAGTCCAGCTCTTCCCACATCTTGGGCGGGATGAGGCGGTCTATCCTGTCGAGCACGTAGTCCGGCTTGTTCTCCTCGCTCTCCGCTTCGAGCATTTCGGCGTTCGTCTCGCCGGTCAGGACCACGGCGGCGGGCATCCCGGCGTCCAGGGCCATCCGAATCTCGGTGTACAGCCGGTCGCCGGTACACACGCACTCGGAGGCGTCCATTCCGATCATGCCCATTATCGTCTCCAGCATGATGGGGTCGGGCTTGCCGGTGTTGATCTCGCACTTGGCCTGCGTACACGCCTCTATCGCCGCGACTATGGACGCCGCGTCGGGCTCGCCTCTTCCACCGGGGAACGGACAGTAGCGGTCGGGGTTGGTGGTAACCAGCTTCGCCCGGTTGTGGAACCAGATGGCGTCGAAGGCGATCTGAAGCTTCCTGTATTCGAAGGTGCGGTCGTAGGAGGCGATGACGATGTCTATCTCCTCGGCGTTCTCGGACATCTTTATGCCCGCGTTTCGCAGCGCGTTCTTCAGAGGCTCCTCGCTTATGGGGAAGACTACCGCGTCCGGGTGGTTCTGGAGCAGCCACTGCGTCATGGTGACGACGGTGTTTACGGTCTCCTCCTCCGGCGTGGGCAGCCCGAGCTTCGTGAGCTTCTCGGAGTACATCTTCGGGTCCTTGGTGGGGTTGTTGCCCGGCGTCTCGCTAGGAGCCCCCGGCGTCTCGCCGGGGGGCGAAGCGCCCGATCAAGGCATCACGGCGACCTTGACGCCTTCGCCGCCGGCCGAGGTCTCGATGGCCTTCTCGGCGTCCGCGAGCGGGAAGCGGTGCGTGATCATCCGCTCCGCCGCGACGCTGCCGGACTCGATCAGGCGCAGGGCCGTGTCGTAGTCGCGACGGCGGGAGTCGGAGGCACCCGTGAGAACCAACTCGTTGTAGTGAACGAGGTTCGCCTCTATCTCGGCCCAGCCTTCGCCCGCCAGCCCCGCGAAGACGTTTATCCGTCCCCCCTTGCGGGTTACCCGCAGAGCGTCGTTGACGAGCTGCGGCCTCCCGGCGCAGATCACCGCGGCATCCACCCCAAGTCCCTCCGTGTGCTCGGCCACGACCTCCGCGAGGTCCTCGCTCGTCGGGTCCACCGTGACGTGGGCGCCCAACTCGCTGGCGAAAGCCCGGCGCGCCTCGGAGCGGTTGCTCACGATCACGGCGCGAGCGCCGGCGAGCAACGCGAGCTGGAGGTGGAAGAGCCCGATCGGGCCCGCCCCCATGACGAGCACGACGTCGTCGGGCTCCACCCGGTAGTGGGTCAGGCCGTTGATGCAACACGCGAGCGGCTCGGCCAGCGCGAGCTGCTCCGGGGGCAGGTCTTTTCGAGCCACGGAGAGGTTACCCGCCGCCACGGCGTCCGCCGGGATGCGCACGTACTCCGCGAGCCCCCCATCCAGGAGGTTGCCCACGATCCTTTTGTTCAGGCAGACGTTCTCCATGCCGCGCTTGCAGTAGAAGCAGTGGTGACACGCCAGCGCCGGCGCGAGCACCACCGGCGCTCCAACCTCGTAACCACGTACGTTCCTTCCAACCTCGGCCACGTGGCCGGCCACCTCGTGCCCAAGGACGACGTCCCAGCCGATCCCGCGCGTCTTCTCGCCGCGCAGGATGCGCACGTCGGTGCCGCAGACGGTGTTGGCCCCCACCTTCACGAGGACCTCGTCCGGTCCTATCTCCGGCGTCTCCACCTCCCCGACCTCTAAGTGGCCGGGGCCGCGGAACACGGCCCCAATCATAAGACCCTAAGCCTCCGCCGCGGCCTTGCCGCCGCTCGCGACGTGCCTGACCGTCTCGTGCATCAGCTCCTTCATCTGCGGGTAGGTCTCGACGTAGCGGTCCACGTAGAACTGGTATGCCTCGTGGGCCTCCGGGTTCGGCTCGATGGTGCGTTCGGTGTGCACCATGTTCTCTGCGGCCGTCTGGATGTCCGGGTAGGCCCCCGCACCCACCGCCGCCAGCATCGCTGAGCCCAAGACCGCGCCGTCCTCAACCTGCGTAAAGGAGATTGGGAGGTTGCAGACGTCCGAGTGCATCTGCATCCACAGCTCGCTCTTGGTCGGACCTCCCGCCACAACTATCTCCCTGGGCTCGAAGTCGTTCTCGCGCATGATGCGGAAGATGTGCTCGGTGCCGTAGCAGACACCCTCGACGATCGCCCGGAAGACATGGCCTTCGCCATGGCTCAAGGAGAGTCCCCACATCATTCCGCGAGTCTCGGGGTCGGTGTAGGGGGTGCGGTTGCCCTGGAAG
>JAIVIG010000018.1:0-2650 GCA_020200675.1 Actinomycetota bacterium | reverse complement strand
GTGTAGGGGGTGCGGTTGCCCTGGAAGTAGTCTATGACGACGAGCCCCTCGGAACCGATAGGCACATCATTGGCCATCTCGTTAAGCACCTCGTAGGGGTCCACTCCGCGCTTTTCGGCCTCCTCGGCAGCCTTCTTGGCGAAGCGGTTCTTGAACCATGCGACGATGGAGCCGGTGGAGACCTGCCCGCCCTCGATGGTGTACTGGCCGGGGATCATGGCGTCGGTGTAGGCGCCGAAGAAGCCCTGGCCGTGAATAGGCTCCGAGGTTTGCCCGATCATGACGTGCGAAGATCCGGTGATAAGCGCCAGCTTGCCAGGCTCCACCACCCCGAGCCCCAGCGCCGCCACGAAGGCGTCGACTCCACCTTCGGCGACGGGCGTCCCTTGTTTTAGGCCTAGCTCCTCGGCTGCCCATTTGCTCAGGCCCCCGACCACCTCACCCTGGTCCAGCACCTTCTGGGGGAACTTGTCGAGCACGTCCTCGATGCCCACGGCCGCGTAGAGGCTCTCCGGCCAACCGCCCTCGTTGCGGTCGTAGTACCAGCGTATGCTCGTGTTGCTTATGGAGGCCGTCCACTCCCCGGTTAGCTTGTGGGTCATCCAGTCCTGATACTCGCAGATGTGCCTGGCGCCATTGTAGATTTCGGGCTCGTTCTCCTTGAGCCAGAGGGCCTTGGAGGGCATCCACTCGGCGGAGACCGCCCCGTAGCCGTTGTACTTAAGCGCCGGATCACCGGTCTCGCCGATCCGCCTGGCTTGATCGGCGGCGCGCACGTCCATCCAGATGATCGCCGGACGCATGTGCCGGTCGTTCTCGTCCATAGCGAGCACCGTGCAACTCGTGGTGTCCAAAGAGATGCCTTCTATCTCCTCCGCAGAGATACCACCCTCCTCAAGTGCCTTCCTCGCGGCCGAAACCAGGCTCGACCACCACTCATCCGGGTCCTGCTCGGCCCAACCGGGACGTGGGTGCTCGAGAGAGTACGGTTCGCCAGCGAAGACAACCGGTGTGCCCTCCCGATCGAAGATGCCCACCCTAACGCTCTCCGTTCCGCCGTCTATCCCCACAAAGTACGGGGCCTCTGTCATTGCTTGCCTCCCTTTCCCCAAAGGATCGCAACTCTCCTTGCCAAAGATATAACATCGTCCGCCTTGCGTCAAATGCTCAAAGTTTGGATATTTGTGCAAGACGGGCGTGTGGGTCTCTGGCGTGGCCCTACTGCGGATGGGGCATAAGAAGATGCTAGACTAGCGACACGAAGCGGCAAAGTTATATCTATGCTCGAAACGGGAAGTGGCGGGCCGTTCATTCCAGCATTGAGCTGGTGTTAGTCTGGAGGGTATTGAGGTGACGCAGCAGCGTCGGACAGCTTTATCCGAGGATGAGTCGCTGCTGTTGGCCGAAGTGGCGCAGCTTTACTACCTCAAGGATTTCACTCAAGAGCAGATCGCGCAGCGTATAGGTGTATCGAGGTCCAACGTATCGCGGATGCTCAAAGAAGCCCGAGAACAGGGGATGGTCGAGATAAGCATCCACTCGCCGTTGAGGACCGCACCTGGTTTGCAGGAGAAGCTCGTGGAGCGGCTGGGCCTGCGCGAGTGTCTCGTCCTGGCTGACCTGGATCTGGACTCCCGAACCTTCGAGGCCACCGACAACGTCAGCCAGGTGGCGGCGCTTGCCGCGCGGTACTTGCAGGAGAACACCGATCAGGGCGACGTCGTGGGCCTCGGCTGGAGCAGGAGCGTCCATTACGTCGTGCGAAGCCGGTTCTTGCGAGAGAAGCGGGACGTGACCGTGGTGCAGCTGATGGGTAGCATAGGGGGCAGCATAACCGAGCTCGATGGCATTGCCGTGACCGCGTTTCTTGCGGACGTGTGGGGGGCAAGCGCGCACTACCTGCACACGCCCATGCTCGTGACGGAGGTGGCGGTGCGAGACGGTCTGTTGCGGGACCCACACATAAGCAAGACCCTGGAGATAGCCCGGCGAGCCGACAGCATCGTGGTGGGGATCGGCAGCATGGATGAAGAAAACGGGCAGTACCGCACGGGGTATTGCAGCAAAGTGGAGCTGGATTACATCCGGGATAAGGGAGGAGTCGCCGAGGTCTGCGGCTCCTATCTCTCTCGCGACGGGTCCCTGGTACCGCTGGAGATGAACGAGCGCACGATAGCCATAGGTTTCGAAGAGATGAAACGCATACCGAACCGCATTGGGGTGAGTTCGGGGTCCCACAAGCCGCTGGTGAACATCGGTGCGGCGCGTTCGGGCCTACTCAACGTCCTGATCACCGACGACGACACGGCCAGAAGCATGCTGGATATCCTTGACGACGAAGGTTGACGGAAGCTGATACCACAAACGGCGCGGAAGACCACGGGTTGATGCCGGAGAGCTCCTGACCAAGACCTTCGGGTACCGTGGCCGGCGTGGAGGCTCTACAATGTGCGAGGCGCTTTTGGGGAAAGCCGAGGCACCCTTCGTGGCGGAATGCCGGAGGGCGATGGGAAAGGGGATGATTCATCGTGGCTTCTACGGATTACGTGATCGGGATAGACTGCTCGACGACGGCGACCAAGGCCGTGGTCTGGGACAGTAGAGGCAGGGAGGTTGCCGAAGGAAGGGCTACCTTCGATCTGTCGAGCCC
>JAIVIG010000467.1 GCA_020200675.1 Actinomycetota bacterium | reverse complement strand
TGCCCGTGCCGCCGAAGGTGCGCTCCATCGTCCCCGGCTGGCGCATCTCGGCCCGCGTCGCCAGCCGGGCCAGGCTCTTAGGGTCGTCACGGTCCCCGGCTAGCGCCGCCCTTTCCCCCTCCGGTGTCACCGCCGCCAACTCGTGCAGCGCCTGCGCTCGCTGGGCCGGCGTCAGCTTCGCGAATGCCTCTTCGTGGGCCTGCTCGATCGTCTCGGGCGGTGCGGTCCTGAGCATGTAGCGGTAGCGCTGCAGCGCCTGTTCGTCGGCGTCCGGTGGCTGCTGCTCCTCGTCGCCGGGGCCGCGGGAGGTTGGCGCTGTTGGCTGCGCTCGAGGCTCCTCCTTGCGCCCGAGAAGCCAGTCAAGCAAGCCCATGAGTCTCTCCTTCTGCTCGGCATGCAGCGACCGTATGTCGATTACCTGCCGCGCGAATTCTTCGGGGAGTATATACCGCCCGCGCGTTCTATAGAGGGCGTCAGGCTGATAGCCGAAGGAGTGCAGCCGAGTGTCAGGGCCTCGGCCCCCTAAAGAGCCGGGCGTCTCTTCGTTACCCGGATGCGAACGCCTCGACGCTCAGGCGCGGTCGGCGCGGACGATGAGGCGGTTGAGCAGGTCCGGGAAAGTGCAGGTCTGGAGCGTGACCGTGTCCCTCCCGCGCACGGGGTCCACCACCCAGTCGGCGTCCGGCTCGACCACGAAGACCTCGCTCACCCGGTACTCGTATGGTGTACCCGAGCGGTCTTCCAGGACTACCGAGTCGCCCCTTCTTGAGCTTGTCCAGATTGTAGAAGACGAGGCGGCTGCCGGTGTTGGGGAACCCTAGCCGGTGTCCCGCCAGGTAGACGTTCTTCTGATCCCGCCTTTCCCAGGGCATCGGGGTCTGGGGGAGGTGGATCACGCCCTGCTCCAACGCCTCCTCGGTCGCGCCGTCGATTACCGGCACCTCGTAGAGGCCGATCCCCTCTACCGTCAGGGTCAGGGCCGCGTTCTGCTGTGGCGCGTAGTAGCGGGCGCCTCGGGTGGCGGCGACCTCCTCCCCCGAAGGCCGCGGCCAGTCGTCGGAGACGACCGGCAGCTCCTGTACCTCGCGCTCCTTCCGGACGGGCTTTGCCGTCGTCGTCTCTTCCGACCGGGCCTGCTCGGGCGCGACCGGCTCCCGGGGGCCCGAGAGGTTCACCACGATCGCGACCACGATCGCGAGCGCGACCGCGAAGAGCAACATGGCTATGCCCACCCTGAGAAGCATCTCCCCCTCTCTTCGGACTCTCCGATCTTTGTCTACCGCTGCCGGGCGGAGGCGCGAAGGCTTCGCCCAGAGGATAGCATTCCGACGATAACCAAGCTCGAACCCGCCTGGTAGCGCGAGGAGACGCTCCCCGAGGCCAGAGAGGATGCACGTTCAAAGCGACGCCATACCGCGGTCTTACACCTGTCCCATTGCCCGGAGTCTTCCCGCCCAGCCGCAACCCGCGCCGTCGGCGGTCAGCCGCCAGTTGCCTGTGTTCACTGGATTGCTGCCAAGGAGTGTTCTTGGAAAGTCAGTTGTCTCTACTACTGATTCTCGGAAAGCCGGCAGCTTCTCAGGTACCGCGAGGGTAGAGAAGGGCCTCTCGAAGGGTCCGGATATCTTCCTCGACTGCTCGTAGCGCCTGGTCTATGTGGAGCCCCTCAATGAGCCCACGTATATCGTGACCTTCCGGGTAGGCCTTCGCGCTCTGATCCAGGCTTTCCAGCCTATCCCGCACCAACTCCGCCTTGCGCAGATCCTCGACCATCGCCTCTTGTCGCGCTATCGCCTCTTGTCGCGCTCTCTCCACAACATCCACCTCCCGAGTCGACCACCGAGCGTTTATTCTACGCTCTCACAACAGCATGCGGTGATGTTGCAGCAGTAGGCGTCATAGCTTGCAGATCTTCTCCGCGAGCTGGGCGATAACCAGCCCGTTGACTACCAAATCGCCCTGGGATACACTCGTTACGGTTTGGGGAGTAGCTATCCGCCTCTCGGGGCGGAGGGCCCGGCCGTCAGTACGGGGCTTGTGCCCCCGGCCGACCACTCGCGTTATGCGAACGCGACAGGCGAGACCACCGTAGGCAGTTTTGGCCGTGGTGAGCTTGCCTTTCGTGCTCCTCGCGGCCCCTCCGGAAAGGAGACGGGCCATGTCGATCGGACTTCCCATTCGTAGGAGCCTCTCCGCCTCTTGGGGCGCCCGGTTTCGCGCGAAGGCTCGCGCTCGCCACTCAACAGAGGGCGGGAGCCCTCGAGTATGTCCCCACCCACAGAGAAGTTCGGCTCCATCTTCTGCGCGATGCACGGCAAGGACACCCTGCCGCTCGGCAACACGACGTCGTGGTCACGATCTTCCGGAGCAACGTCCCCGTGAGGTTCGGCCTCCTCTCCACGCCCCGGAACCTCGCCGCGCTGGACCTCTTCGGCGCGATGCCGGCCCTCGCCTCCTCCGGGCTGGCGTGCCTCATGCTTGGGCGCGCCGGGAGGCTCCGGGCCATACATCTGACGATCGGCGGGGCCTTCTACCTGGCGTACGTTTTGGAGGGTGGCCCTGGCCGCTGACTTATGGGAGAAGCGGAAAGGAAGCAAAAATGAACCATTTGCCGACGAAGATCCTTTTGGCCACCGACGGCTCCGAGGACGCGGCCCAGGCGCGCGAGGCGGCGGGCGATCTCGCACGCAAGAGCAGCTCGGAGCTGCACATCGTCCACGTCTGGCACGACGTGCCTTCCCCTTACGCCCACGCCTTCATCAAGAGGGAGCTTAGACGGCAAGGCCAGGAGATCCTCGACGAGCAGGTCAGGAAAATCGAGGAGGCCGGTGTAAAGGTGACGAAAGCCCACCTCAAAGAAGGACGTATCTGCGACGAGGTGATCTCCCTGGGCGAGGATCTAGGCGTGGGCCTGCTGGTCGTGGGCAGCCGGGGACACGGCCGGATAGGACGCATCCTCATGGGAAGCCACTCCGAAGACATCGTCCATCACGCTCATCTTCCCGTCCTGGTGTTGCGGTGCGTGGAGGACGCCTGGCCGCCGGTGCGGGTGGTGATCGGAGACGACTTCTCAGAGGAGGCGAAGGAGGCCGGAGAGCTTGCCGCGAGCATCGCCAGGCTCTTCGAAGCCGATACCCTCCTGGTGCGCGCGTATCCCCATGTACTGGAAGAGTCTTCTGACCCCGAGGCGAAGGAGTCGGTGTGGCAGTCGGAGAAAGAGCTGGAAGGGCGGGCGAGCCGCCTGGAGGGCATCTTGGGGTACAAGCCTCGGGTCGAAATGGCCGCAGGCGGACCAGCAGAGGCCATCCTGGAGGCGGCTCGTGCGGTCGGTCCGACCCTCGTAGCCGTCGGCAGCCGTGGGTTGGGCACCGTGGAGCGAATGAGGCTGGGAAGCGTCTCGACCAAGGTCGTACGGGCGGCGCCGGGATCGGCCCTGGTCTGTTGCCCACGGATCGAGCGAGGCTAGAGCCGTCCCTACTCGAAGCGGAATAGGTGCCGGATCTGTGAAGTTTAGGGAATGCGGGATAGCGCGTCCTGCCACGCCTGCCAAAAAGCGGCCATGCAGGGCAACGAACGGGGCGAAGATTGACTGAGAAGACGGGTACAGAGCAAGCGGCCGAGTACCAACAGACGGCCGAGGCGGTCGTCGCCAAGCTCGGGAGCAACCCGCGACGCGGCCTTAGCGCCGATGAGGTGCGCGTCCGGCTGGAGCGGTACGGCCTCAACGAGCTGGAGGAGAGAAGCGGCAGGGGGCCCTGGGGGATCCTGTGGGAGCAGTTTACCTCCACCATGATCGTCATATTGATCGTCGCGGCGGTAGTATCGGCCCTTCTTGGGGACTACGAAGATTCGATAGCCATCGCGGTCATCGTCGTGCTCAACGCGGCTTTGGGCTTCGGCCAGGAGTACCGGGCGGAGAGGGCGATGGACGCTTTGAAGCGGCTGACCGCACCCAGCGTGAAGGTGCGCCGGGACGGCCACGTGTGGGAGGTCTCGGCCAGAGAGTTGGCGCCGGGGGACGTGGTGCTGCTGGAGGCGGGGAACCTGGTGCCAGCCGACGGGAGGCTCTTGGAGGGGAAGGACTTGCGGGTCCAGGAGTCGGCGCTCACCGGGGAATCGGAGCCGGTGGAGAAGGATCCCGCGGCCCTGGAAGAGGAGGACCC
>JAIVIG010000211.1 GCA_020200675.1 Actinomycetota bacterium | reverse complement strand
CTCCTACACAGGTAGTCTAGCAACCGGGTAGCTGCCGCATCTCCCGGCGCCCTACCCGCGGAGCTTCGGCTGCGTGCAGCTGCTAGCGGTAGACGCCGTTGTGGCCCAGGCTGAAGCGTCCGGGGTTGGGGAAGTAGGCGATACCGTGAGGCTGGACGCCGGTGTAGATCGTGCTCAATAGCTCCCCGTTCCTGGTGTCGAGCACGTAGACCGCCCCGTCGTAGCGCCCGGAGACCCACAGCTGGTGGCCGTCGGGCGAGAGCTGGAACATGTCCGGGGTGCCGCCGGTGACCCACTTGTCGGTGACCTTGCGTGTCTTGAAGTCTATGACGGAGACGGTGCCTTCGAGACGGTTGCTCACGTAGAGAGATTTCGTGTCCCGGGAGACTTGCAGCCCGTGCGCCCCTTCGCCGGTGGGTATAAAGTCGATCTCCTTCATCTCTTCCGGCTCGATGACGTGTACGCCCATGCTGCCCTGGTCGGCGATGTAGAAGAACTTACCGTCGGGGGACAGCTTTATGTCGATCGGCAGCGCGCCGACCTCGACGTAGTCGGCGAGCTCCATCTTCTCCACGTCGACCTTGGAGACGACGCCGCTCCACTCGCTGCTGGCGAGGAAGTAGTCGCCGTCCTTGGAGAAGTCGAGGTGATCGACGCCCGGCCAGGGGATGTAGACGCTCCCCTGCAGCTCCCACGTCTCGGCGTCGCGGAACTCGAGCATCTGGAGACGCTCGACCACCACGAGGGCCGTCTCCCCGTCCGGGGTGTAGTAGAAGTTGTAGGGGAAGGGGGCGGAGACCGTGTCCGACGGGCGCCCGGTCTCCGGGTCGATCACCGTGAACGTGCTCGATTCTTCGTTGTTGACGAGCAACTTGCTCATATCCCACGAAGGGGTGACGTGGTACGGGAGCTGCTCCACCTGGTAACTGTCCACGATCTGGAAGGTAGCAGGATCGATGACGGTGATGGAGTTCTCCATGACGTTCGGTACGTAGACCCTCTCGGGGAGGCCGGCTAACGAATCCTTGACCTCGCTGGTCATCGTCGCGGCGTAGACGTTCTCCTCCTCTTCCGCCGGCTGCTCCCCGGCGGCGTCGTCTTCCGCCCCTTCCCCCTGAGCCTCATCCTCTTCGCCGGTGGCCTGCTCTTCTGCGTACCCCGACTCCTCGGGGGCAGCCTGCTCCTCTTCCCCCTGCCGGGTGAGGTCGGTGACCTGGGAGACCAGGCCGTTCCCATAAGAGGTGTGCTCCAAGAAGAGGTAGGCGGCGATCAGCGTCACGAGGAGGACAAAGATCAAACGCCTCCACTGCCTCTGCCGGCCCTCCTTGGACTTTTCCTTCCGGAAGGCCTTTCTGGAGGTCTTCTCGTCTCCCTCGACGTGGGTATCTTCGCGGAGACGCTCCCGCTCCGCCCAGTACTCTTTCTCTCTCTCTCGCTCGAGCTCTCGCATCAGGCAGACCCCATCCTTCTCTCGGCGTAGGACTCTACCACCGGTCCTCTGGGCTCGCTCCCGTTCACCCGACTCGGCAGTTCGTTCTCTCGCCTGGCGACAAAAACACGGATCGCCCCCCTCAAGTCTTATTAACGTCGAATCTCCGACGGATCCCCCGAGACGTAGCACTCCCCCCTGGGAGACTCTAACCTCGTAAGGGATTTGTCTTTAGCCTAACAACGATATAGCTTATCTTACTTCCGTCTCGATGACCACCACGAAGGGACGCATTGAACTACATGCTGCGACCCGCCGCGGAGGACCCACAAGACCATGCGGCTCATCCCCGCGGACGGATCATAACACGATCCCAGCCGCTCCTTTATAGGGCCCTCACCATGCCCCCGTCGACCAGGAAAGCCTGTCCGGTTACGTAGCTGTTCGCCGGAGAAGCCAGGAACACGGCCACCCTCGCGAACTCCTCCGGCGTCCCGTAACGCCCCAAAGGTATCCGCTCCTCCGCCCCGCCGCGAACCTCCTCGACCGAAACCCCCATCCTCTCGGCCTGCGCAGCATCGAACCCGGCGGAGCGCTCGGTGGAGATGCGCCCGGGGCGGGAGGTCCTCCGGCGTTGGAGACCAGGACGTCCAAGCCCCCGAACCGCTCCGCCGTCCGCTCCACGAGCGCCCGGACGTCGTCCACCCGGGTCAGGTCGGTCGCGTGGTGGTCTACCTCGGCTCCGGTGGCCTCGCGGATCTCTCCGGCGGTCTGCGCGAGCGCGGCTTCGTCGCGGGCGGAGATCATAACCCTCGCCCCTTCGGCGGCGAGCCCGTTCGCTATCGCCCTCCCCAGGCCCCTGCTCGACGCCGCCACCAACGCCGCCCGTCCGTTTAGTCCGAGATCCACACTTAACTCCTCCTCACTACCGGGTTCGACAACGCCTCGAACCCGTCTATGCGGCAGGAAACTACGTCGCCGTCCTGGATCTCCACCGCCCCCGGCGTCCCCGTGGAGATGATGTCCCCCGGCAAGAGCGTCATCACCTTCGAGTGGAAAGAGACCAGGAACCACGGCGAGAACGTCATGTTCGAGACGACGTTCTCGCGCCGTGTCTCGCCGTTCAGGACGGTGGCGACCGTGAGGGTCCCGATCTCCCCCACCTCGTCCGGCGTCACGAGCTGTGGACCGAAGCCAAAGAAGGTGTCGAAGCTCTTCGCGCGGGTCAGGTACCGCGGGTTCTTCCGCAGGATGTCCTCCGCCGTCATGTCCAGTATAGTCGTGAGCCCCGCCACCACGGACGGCGCCTCTTCCTCGGAGACGTTCTTCGCCTCGCGCCCTATGATAAGGCCGAGCTCCGCCTCTCCGGTTACCCGCTCCGACTGATGCGGGAGCCGTATCTCCTCCCCCGGCCCGATGATCGCCGTGTCAGGGCGCATGAAGCTCGCCGGTTCTTCGGAAGGGGCGGTCTCTTCGAGGTCGCCCGCGTGCTCGACGTAGTTCAGACCTATGCCCCAGATCTTGCGCGGCCTCCGATAGAGGGGACCGTACTCAACCTCCGGGAGCGGTATCGCCCTCGCCGAGAATTCCTCCGCACCAGCCTCCCTCAACCCATCGACGTGGCTCCGGAGCTCGTCGAGCCGCCTGCTCTCGAGCAGGGAGAGGAGGTCGGCGGACCAGCCGTCTCCGTCCGGGTCGGAGATCCCACCCACGGGGACGGCGCCACCCGGTACGACGACGGCGGCCACCTCTTCGCCGCCCCTCCGGATCGTGGCGAGCCTCAAAGCCCGCTCCGGGAAGACCCATCTAGCGCGTGCTGCGACGCGCGGTCCGCTATTGCCTCTCCGATGGGGATGCAAGCTGTGGCCGCGGGCGAGGGGGCGTTCAGGACGTGGACGCTCCTCCTCCCCTCGACGACGAAGAAATCGTCCACCAAAGATCCGTCCCGCGCCAGCGCCTGCGCCCGCACTCCCGCCTCGGTGGGGACGAGGTCTTCGTCCTCCACCTCCGGGACGAGCCGCTTGAGGCCCCTCACGAAGGCCTTTTTGCTCAGCGACCGGAAAGTCTCGCCCGCGCCGGTCTTCCAGTTCTCTGCGGCGAGCCGCCAGAACGCCGGGTACGCGAGTACCTCCGCGAGGTCTCTCACCCTCAAGTCCGTCTTCTTGTAGCCCTCGCGGGCGAGGCCGAGAACCGCGTTCGGGCCCGCCTCGACGCCGCCCCCAACCTTGCGGGTAAAGTGGACGCCGAGGAACGGGAAGCTCGGGTCCGGGACGGGGTAGATGAGGTTTCTGACCAGGTGACGGCTCCCCGGCGCGAGGTCGTAGTACTCGCCGCGGAACGGCACTATCTTCACACCCGCCTCCACCCCGCCGAGCGCGGCCACCCGGTCGCTGTGCAGCCCGGCGCAGTTCACGAGCGCCCGCGTCCGGAAGCTCTCCCCAACGGAGGTACGCACCTCCACCGCGTCCTCCGTCTTGGAGATGTTCGTAACCTCCGCGCCGGTGCGCAGTTCGCCGCCTTCTTTTGCGACTATCCTCGCGAAAGCCTCCGTAACGCCGACGAAGTCCACGATCCCCGTGCTCGGGACTTTGAGCGCCGCGATGCCGGCGGCGTGCGGTTCGAGTTCATCCAGTTCCTCCGGCCCGATCTTCTCTACCTCCAGGCCGTTCTGCGTGCCCCGCTCGTAGAGGTTCCTCAGGCGTGGCATCTCGTCGGGCTCCGTCGCGACGATGACCTTGCCGCAGATCTCGTGCGAGATCCCCTGCTCCCGACAAAACTCCACGAGCCTCTCGCCACCCTCACCCGTAAAGCGGGCTTTCATGCTCCCCGGTTTGTAGTACACGCCGCTGTGGATAACCCCGCTGTTGTGGCCCGTCTGGTGCCTGGCCCAGCCCGCCTCCTTCTCGAGCACCACGACCCCCGCGCCAGGGTAACGCTCCAATAACGCCCGGGCCGTCGAGAGCCCGACGATACCGCCGCCTATCACCACAAAGTCGTACACCAACCCTCCTCTCCCCCGTCATGTTAGCCCATCCCTGGGTCCACTATACTGTCCCCATGTCCCTGAGCGGCGTCTGCCCCATCGCCCTGACCCCCTTCACCGACGAGGGGGACGTTGACCTCTGGGGAATAGACTCGCTCGCCGGGCTCTACCTCGATTCTGGGGTACACGGCCTCACGGTGCTCGGCATCATGGGCGAGGCGCACAAGCTCTCCGACGCCGAGCGGCGAGCGGTGACGAGGCGGTACGTCTCGGCGGTAGGCGGCAGGGTACCGGTCGTCGTGGGCTGCTC
>JAIVIG010000466.1 GCA_020200675.1 Actinomycetota bacterium | reverse complement strand
TTGGCTACCTTTGCGTGGCGCGTGCGTGGGGGCGGAAGCAAAGTAAACTTGGTAAAGAGTGTATGAGATGAAATATCTATGGGAGGTCGAGGTTTGCGGCTGGAGTTGAGTAGCGAGGGGCGGTATGCCTTGAGGGCTTTGCTCTACCTTGCGCGGGCTGGAGAGCGGGTGACGGCGGATAGGATCTCCGCCGAGGCCAATATCCCACGCCGTCTGCTGGCCCGCATCCTGGCAAACCTCTCCCGCTCTGGTTTGGTCGAGAGCGAACAGGGGCGTGGGGGAGGCTCGCGCCTGGCACGTTCGGCGGAAGAGATCTCACTGCGAGACGCGGTGGAGGTGGCCGAAGGACCTTTCGGCGTCACCCAATGCATCATGCAAGACAGGACTTGCGGGGAAGATACCCCCTGCGCCATGCACGAAGCCTGGCTGCAAGGGCAGCGGGCCATCCTGGAGTATCTGGGAACCCAAACACTCGCGGAGTTCGTCTCCCGGACCGCCTCGAAGAAACTCCCCCCAATAGGCTAGACCGGAACCTCCCAAAAGCCCGCTCGACCTCAAAGAGCGACCAATCGCAAGCCTGCGGAACCAGATTCGCGAGAGCTTCGTCAATAAGAGTTGACAAAATTAGTTGCGTCAACTATGATTGACGTATGAGCAAGAAGACGAGGACGCAGGTTGGTGGACCGGAGGACCCACGGGAGGGTCTTGAGGCGGTAGTAGCCCTGAGGCGAACGTTGGAGGCGCTGGAGGCGGCGCAGGTCGAGAACGCCTTCGTTGCGGGATGGTCTTGGGCGCGGATCGCCGAGGTCTTGGGGGTGAGCAAGCAGGCCGTGCACAAGAAGCACGCCAGAAGGATCAGGGACAGGTACCCCGGAGAACCGCCGAAAAGAAAGGGGAAGGGTGCGTGATCTTCAACCGTTTCACCGATAGATCCCGCAAGAGTGTGCAAGCTGCCTTCGAAGAAGCCAGGATGCTGGGTCACGACTCGGTCGGCGACGAGGACCTTCTGTTGGGCATCCTCCGCGCCGACGAGGGTATAGGCGCCGAGGCGCTCTCTTCTTTAGGCGTGACGCTCGAAGGGGCGCGAGAGGAATCCGAAGAGATGCTTTCCAATGCCCTCGCTTCGATCGGGATCTCCCTTGAAGAGATGCGTCGGGAGGCGGGCGATGCCTTCGACATGCGCCTGCCCGACGACCGCAAAATCCCATGGTCTCCGCGGGCCAAGAACGCGCTGGTTGGAGCGCGCAAGGAGATGCGAAGGCTGGGAGACAACCACCTCGGCACCGAGCACGTCCTTCTGGGGATATTGAGCAACGAAGATGGGACGGCTGTCAGGATACTGGACAGCATGGGCGTGTCGCCTGAGACGCTGGAGGACCGGCTGTTCGAGTTGCGGGGGCGGGCGGCTGGCTAATGGTCCGCCGCTGCGCGGAAGAAGGAAGGGCGTAGTGAAGGAGAGAACCGTGAAGACGAAAACGCTCCTTGCCTGCGGCGTCATCGGTGGTCCGCTGTTCGTCGCCGCGTTCCTCGTCGAGGACGCCACCCGCGCCGACTACGACCCGCTGCGTCATCCCGTCAGCTCGCTCGCCATCGGTGACTCCGGTTGGACACAGACTGCCAACTTCATCGTCGTGGGCCTCTTGATGTTGGCCTTCGCCGTCGGCCTGCGGCGCGCGTTGCGGTCCCTCGGAGGCTCGATCTGGGGACCGCTGTTGGTTGGAATATGGGCGATCGGTTTGCTCGGCGCAGGCGTCTTCGTCACCGATCCCGTGAGCGGCTACCCCCCCGGGACTTCCGACCGAATGTACGGGTACAGCTGGCACGGCGCCCTCCACGACATCTTCTCGCTCGCCGCCTTCGTGGCTCTGGCGGCTGCCTGCTTCGTGCTCGGCCGCTGGTTCTCCGCGCGGGGCGAGCGCGGATGGGCGATCTATTCGGCCGTCACCGGTATCGTCTTCGCGGTTGCGTTCGTCCTCTCCAGCGCGGGCTTCGGCCAGGCCGAAGGTCTCGTGGACCTCGCCGGGCTATTTCAGCGCGTCGCCGTCGCCGTGGGCTTTGGTTGGCTAGCCCTGCTCGCCGTCCACTTGCTGAGAGGCTCATCAGAGATGCCGAAAAGGACTCCAACTTAGGAGCACGGCAACGCCTCCACTAGCCAAAGCCGAAATAGCGAATACCACAACCATCGTGTCGAAGGAGGATTCCTGCAACTTTCGATGTGATGGTAGCGGGAGGTGGTCCCGTCGGGCTGATGCTGGCGTGTGGGCTGCGCCTGTCTGGCGCCCACCCTGTGGTTCGGTTCACCTGAGCCTGGAGACGATCCTCAGCCCTTCGCACTCGGCGATCAGGTTGGGGCGCACTCCATATCCACAACGCTCGCCGCACGCCAACAGGAGAAGATGGTTAAGTGGTTCACAGAGCTTTTGACCGATTCACTTCTCGTGTATGGCGTTCACTATTACCAGGGTAGTAATATTAAGCTCCACTGCGAAGTAGCCCAGAGGCGACGATACTTCAGAGAGGTGTCCAGGATCAAGCGGAGACCTTCGATACCTTTAGCGATCATAGTGGTGGCCGCCGTCGTCGTGGCCGCGCTCCTCGTGGTGCTCAGCCAGTTGAGCGGGGACGAGGAGGAAGCTCAGGAGCTGCTGGCGGACATCCCGCAGGACGGGGCGACGCTCGGCGTGGAGCCGCAGGACGGGGCGACGCTCGGCGTGGAGGATGCGCCGGTCACCATCTACCTGTACGAGGATCTTCAGTGCCCCGCTTGCGCCCGTTTCACCCGCGAGACCTTCCCCGAACTCGTCACCGGTTACGTAGAGCCCGGAGAGGTCAGCATCGTCTCGGAGACGATCGCCTTCCTCGGACCGGACTCGGTCCCCGCAGCCAAGGCCGCCCTCTCGGCCGGGGAGCAGGATCGCTACTGGGAGTATTCCACGCTGGTTTTTCTGAACCAGGGACGGGAGAACAGCGGTTACGTGACCGAGGAATTCCTGACGAACATCGCGGAGGAGACGCAGGGGTTAGACGTCGACCAGTGGAATGAAGCTCGAGAATCGGATTCCGTCGAGTCGGAGCTGGACGCTGCCAAGAGCAGGGCGCAGGACGAGGGTGTCGAGGCGACGCCAACCCTGGTCATAAGCGGTCCTGGTGGCACGAGGCAGCTTCGAGGAGCGGTGCCGATCGAAGAGGTCGACGCAGCCATAGACGAGGTTCGGGAGTCGTGAGCGAGCGGAGCACCCGTGTTCTGCTCGTCGTGCTGGCGGTGGTGGGGCTTCTGATGAGCGCTTACCTCACGTGGATACACCTGCGGGGAGTAGCGCCCATCTGCCTGGCGGGCGGAGGAGGTTGCGAGACGGTCCAGGCAAGCCGCTACGCCGAGATACTGGGGGTCCCGGTCGCCACGCTCAGGCTCGCCGGCTATGCGGGGCTGCTGCTGTCGGCGCTGCTCAGGGGCGAGGGTGGAGCGCTCCTCGGCCTGTTCATCGCTCTCGTCAGCGTCCTCTTCAGCGCCTATCTCACGTGGCTCGAACTATTCGTGATCCACGCTATCTGCCAGTGGTGCGTGACGAGCGCCATCCTCATGACGGCCTCGCTTCTCCTCACCGTCGTGCGGGTCAGGCATTCGCGGGTCGAGCCATCGAAGGGTTGAGGTGCGCACTATGAGAGTGTTAGTGACAGCGAAAGCAACCAGGAGGTAGGTTTTGGACGATCCCGTACTCATATCCCGTTTGCAGTTCGCGTTCACCATCGTCTACCACTACCTCTTTCCGGCGCTCACGATGGGGCTGGCGGGGCTCGTCTTCGTG
>JAIVIG010000292.1 GCA_020200675.1 Actinomycetota bacterium | reverse complement strand
ATCATGAAGAGCGCCCAGGGACCCCACGCCTTCCTGAAGGTCTCTTCCCGTTCCCCCGTGCTCGTCGAGAACCGGCCGTAGAAGCTCTCGCGAATCTCCTTACCCTTCGAGGACCGGTCCTCCCGGGAGCGCTCTCGCTCTCTGGTGCCCGTCGAAAAACGTTCGTGAAAGCTCTCGTAACTCACGGTGGCAGAGGATATCGCACATACGCCGGAGCGTTGCAAACCGTCGGGAAGAGCTTTCGCCCGTAAGCCGATGGTGTTGTAGCATGAAGGCATGACGCCGCGTGCCAGGCTGATAGGTTTCAACCACGTCGCCGTCGAGGTCGGCGACGTCGAGGAGGCCCTCGACTTCTACGGGCGCATCTTCGAGGTGGAGCTGCGCGGGCGCGGGCCTGGGATGGCGTTCATCGACGCCGGAGACCAGTTTATCGCCCTCTCCGAAGGTTGGGTAGGACCGTCCGACGGTCACCGCCACGTAGGTCTCGTGGTGGACGACAAGAGGGCCGTCCGGCGGGCTCTGAGGGAGGCGGGCGTCGAGATACTGCCGGGCAGGGGATTGGACTTCCTCGACCCGTGGGGCAACCGCTGGCAGGTTGTCGAGTACGGCGAGATCCAGTTCACCAAGGCGCCCGAGGTGTTGAGGGGTATGGGCCTCGGCGACCTGAAGAAGACGGAGAAGGCCCTGGAGGAGCTGCGGAGAAAGGGTCTCTCCCCGGAGTAAAAGCGTTCCTGCCCGGGCGCGAGCGCGTCGCGGGCGGTAGAGGAGGATCCGTGCTAGATACTACGACCGAAGCCGGAGGACGCGCCGAGAGGCGGCTGCGGGAGGAGGAAATTGCCTGGTTAACGACGGTGCGCTCCGACGGACAGCCGCAGTCGGTACCCGTCTGGTTCTTCTGGGACGGCGAGAAGTTCCTCGTCTACTCCCAACCGGGGCGGCAGAAGCTGCGCAACATCGAAAGGGACCCCCGGGTCGATCTCAACCTCAACTCCAACGCCCAGGGCGGCGACGTGGTGCGTGTCGAGGGCCCGGCCGAGATAGTCGAGGACGCGCCGCCCGCGACCGAGGTCCCGGAGTACGTGGAGAAGTACCGGGACGCTATCGCCAGGATCGGCTTCGACCCGGAAGGCTTCGCGCGGGCCTTCTCGGTGGCGCTCCGGCTGACGCCTACGCGCTGGCAAGTCTGGTAGTCCGGGACCGGGGACCAGGCGCCGCTTGAGGCGCTTCTTTTACCCGTCTACTTCGAGCTCGACCTTCTCGTCGTAGAAGCACAGGTGGTCCTTGACCTTCTGGGCTTCGGGGAGGGGCTCCGGGTAGTACCAGACGAGGTCCTCGACGCCTTCGCCGTTCGTCCGCATCGATCGGTAGGAGGCTATGCCCTTGTATGGGCAGACGGTCTTCGTCTCGCTTGGGACGAGCAGTTCGGTGCGAACGTCCTCCGGCGGGATGTAGTAGCGCGGCGGCAGGCTGGTCTCGAAGAGCATCTTCGGCCGGTTCGTCTCCGCGACGACCTCCCCATCTACGCTAACTTTGACGTGCCGGGAGCTCTCGAGGACGTCCACCCGGTGGTAGGGGTCGTGGGGGTGGCCGATGACCTCTTCGTCCTCCTCGTACCAGGCGTCCATCTTCTCCGCATAGAAGGCGGCGTAACCGGCGAGCGGCGCGAAGTGTTCCTCCGGCTCCGGGTAGTTCCACACCGCGTTCTCGGCGACCCTGTCCCCGACCCGGACCGACCGGTAGGAGGCGTCGCCCTTGAACGGGCAGTGGGTCGTGTGGTCGGTCAGTTCGAGTAGGTCCTCTCGGATGTCCTCCTCTGGGAAGTAGTAGACGGGCAGGTGCCCGGTCTCGTGCATGAGCTTGACCGAGCGGCTGTCGGCCACGGTCTCGCCGTTGAAAACGGCCCGCACCCGTTTCGGGGAATCCTCGAAGTAGAGGGTGTGGGCCTTCAGTACCGAATTGTCGAAGTTGAACGTGCCGGTGCTCTGTTTGCCGAACGGTCCTGATCCCAGGGTGAGCGCCATGCTGCTCTCCTCTCTCGCCGGTTACGGTGCTTTGGTGCCGGCCTTATGTTAACCCGGCGCTCCCGTTCGTGGCGCGCCGAAGACCAGCGGTAGGACGGCGGGGCCGCGGTTTGCGGCGTTGCGGTACCATTCGATCTCCCCCTTCTCGTCGAGCTTTATGTTGGGCACCCGCCGGAACAGGGTTTCGAGAGTGATGCACGTCTCCTCTTTGGCCAGGAGGGCGCCGCATCGACGAACCCCTTCATCCGGTCGGCGCTGAGCCTGGGGTCGTGGAACAGGCCGGCGTCATCGTCCTACCCGAAGACGAGCCACTGGTCAAAAGGCTCGTAGAAGAAGACGGGATGGTTCTCGCGAAAATACAAGAGGTCCGGGAACGGGTCGAACAGCTTCCGCGGAACGTTGAGTAAGAAACCGCCGGACTCCCTCTCATCGACTCTCTCGGTCACGAGATACCCCATAGAAAGTTTCGCGCGTACCTCTGTCGCTCTCACCAAACATTGTACAGGGCTTACACTACACGAAGTAGGTCCTCGCAATGCAAAACATTCGACAAAGTGCCCGAAAACCTCCCGTGCACGTTGCCCGGCGTCCTGCCACGAGGGTATAGTTAAAGTGAGACTAATGGCAGGAGCGTGAAAGGCGAAGTGTAGAGTGGCCGTCTTTATCATCCTTTTCGTTCTCAACTTCGTCGTCGCGGGCGTGCACGTTTTGCTGGACAAGCAGCCGCGCACGAGCGGCCGGGTAGCGGAGATTCTGCTGCTCTGGCTTCTCGTGATAAACACCGGGCTTGGAGGCCCGTACGCGTTCTCGGGCCACACGTTCGCCGCGGATGAGGTCGCAGCTTCTATCGGCTGGCCCGCGGGCAACCCGTTCCAGACCGAGGTAGGGGTGGCGAACCTCGCCATCGGCACCCTGGGGATACTGTCTTACCGGATCCGGGGCAACTTCTGGACGGCGGCCGTGATCGCCACCTCCGTCTGGCTTCTCGGCGCCGCCGCTATTCACGTCAGGGAGATGGCGGCGGAGGGCAGCTACAACCCCGGAAACGCGGGGGTCGTGTTCTACATGGACATCATAGGCCCGGCGCTCCTCATAGCCCTGCTGATCTACTCCCAATACACGGATCGAGCGCGAGCTGGCCAGGCCGGTGGGGAGCAGCCCGTGCAACAAATCCGGTAGCCGGCGCTGCGACCACCGGGCCTCGTGACCGGTCGGGCGGTGCGCTCTACCGCGCTCAGCCATGCCCGCGAACGTCATGCCGGAAGCGCTTCGATTACTCGCATCGCTTACGGGGTCGCCAGGATCCTCGCGACGCGCAGACCCGCCGCTTCGAGAAGTTCCCGGTACTCCGCTTCGGTCCGCTCCCGCCCGCCGGTATTGACGAGCATATTCAGATCGCTGCCTACGATGATGCCGTCGAACGGCGACGACCCTACCCGCTCCGGCGCGAGCGGCTCGATGAGGAGAAGCCGCGCATTCTCGAGCATCGCCGCGCGGCAGTTGCGGAGGATCGCCAGGCTCCGCTCGTCGTCCCAGTCGTGGATAACGCTCTTCAAGAGGTACGCGTCCGCTCCCGCAGGCACCGCATCGAAGAAGTCGCCGGCCACGAACTTCGCGCGCCCGGCGAGCTGCTTCTCTTCCAGCAGCCGTTCCGCCCCGTCCCGGGCGTGCGGCAGGTCGAAGACGACACCGTGCATGCGCGGGTGCGCCGCGAGTATCTCCGCGACGAGCGTTCCGTAGCCGCCCCCGACGTCCACGATCTCCCGCAGACCGGAGAAGTCGTAGGCGTCGGCTACGGCGCCCGCGGCCCTTTTGGTCAACTCGAGCATGGCCTGGTTGAAGATCTCAGCCTCTTCAGGATCGGCTCGCATGGCGTCGAAAACGTCCGTTCCTTCGAGCTTCCACGCGTGCTCGCCGGTCCGCACGCAGTCTACGAGATTCCCCCACGCTTTCCACACCCCTTTGCCGCCCATGAGCAGCACCCATGAGCGAACCGAGTCGGGCGAGTCCGAGCGGAGGCACTCTCCCAGCGGGGTAAGCTCGAAGCCGCCGTTCGCCGTTTCGGTACACAGCTCGAGCAGGGCGAGAGCGCACAGGAGGCGATGGGTCGCCCCCGGATGCGCTCCGATGGCTCTCGCCAGCTCATCGCTGTACTTCGCGCCTGTGGCGAGTTCGTCGGGGATGCCGAGCGCGGCCGCAGCGTAGATCGCCTGCGGCACCCACAGGCTCAGGGCCATCTCGGAGAGCCGGAACGATGGCGGCAGACTCGAAGGGGTTTTCCGAGGCATGATTAGATTCCTCCTGTTCCGGGGTGGCTGGGAGTTCCTACGGCTTTACCTGCTCGTCGTGGCGCCTCTGTATCTCCTCGCGGGATATGTCCTCGATCCGGGTGGCGACCCACCAGACGAACCCGAAGGGATCCTCGAACCCGCCGCGCCGGTCGCCTTCGGCCGGGTAGTCCTGCGCGGGCTCCAGCACCTTCGCGCTAGCTGAGTTCGCGCGGTCCATCGTGGCGTCCACGTCCTCCACGTAGAGGAAGATGTGGACCGGCGAGCCGCCCAGAGCCCGCGGGCCGCGCATCCCCGGGAACCCGGTGGGCTCATCGGCGAGCATGACCGGCGAATCGCCGACCTGGATCTCGGCGTGCATAATCCTCCCGCTCGCGGGGTCCTCCATGCGCAGCAGCTCCGTCGCCCCGAACGCCTCCTTGTAGAACTCGATAGCGCCGGCCGCGCCCTCGACGATCAGATACGGCGTCACCGTGTGGAAGCCCTCCGGGATCGGTTTCGTTCCGTGCGACATGCTTCTCCTCCTGGCGCTCGTGGTTCTTGTGTAGCGCAATCCTAAGCGGAGGAGGACGGAGCGTATTGTAGAAAATTGACCCTATTCGCGGAGCGCGACGTGGTTGAGGTGCTCGCCCCGATCCGCGAGATAGGCCGTCGGGCTGAGGCCGGAGAACGCCCGGAAGTCGTGGATGAAATGCGCCTGGTCGAAGTAGCCGCAGGCCAGAGCGACGTCTCCCCACTCGACGTGCTGTCCCCTTTGGGTGAGGCGCACGACTTCTTGAAAGCGCCGGACGCGGCAGAACAGCTTCGGCGTCAGCCCGACTTCTTCGCGGAAGACCTGAATGAACCGCCTCGGACTTAGGCCGACCTGCCCGGTCACCTCGGAGATCGTCCGCGAGCGCGAAACGTCCTGGAACTCCTTCAGTGCGAAGGCGACGGCGGGATGCCGCCTGGGGAGCCGGGCTGCCTGCGTGAGGAGGGCCTGTTCGAGGACGCCGAACTTCGCCTCTGGAGTCTCGGCCTCGAGCAATCGGTCGCGCAGCTCGATGGCCCTCCCTCCCCACAGCTCGTCCAAGGACGCGTGCGCGTCGCGCAGCTCTCCGGCGGGTAACCCGAGAAACGGGAAGGCGCCGCCGGGTTTGAAGTGCACGCCCACGAGCGAGTCCTGGCTGGCCGTATCGATGACTACGTACTCCGAGTGCGCGCCGGAGACCAGGCAGCCGCGAAAGCTGCGGAACCAGTCCGTGTTCCGCCGGTCGTACACCCGAAGCTCGTCGTCGCGAAGGTTGATGATCAGCTCCATCGAGCCATCCGGGAGAACGCGCTCCTTCGCGTGCAACGCGTCCTAGCCCTCGTACAACCAGAACAACTCCACGAAATTCGATAGAGGTGGCCGGGGGACGTGGGTACGATAGACCATGTGAGCGTGCGAGATCACGCCGCCACCGGACCTCCAGCGGTTGACTCGCTCAGTGTCCCGCCACCGAGATGAAGACGCGGAGCCGGAGCACGCAGCGACAACTCTCTCGCCGCACGCTGCATCCTCACTCGTCGAGGTTCGCCGCGCTCAGGGCGTCCGCGAGGTCGTCGTAGCGCACCACGCTCGCGATACGGCCGTCGCGGACGACAAAGATGGAGGCAACGGTCTGGCTGCCGGTAACCTCTCCGGTGTCGGCGGAGCGCCACTCCGCCTGTTGCTCTACTACTACCGTAGCTGCGTGGTGGAAGACTCGCCGGGGTTCGAGGCGGATGTTCGCGCGGCTTACCCACTCACGAAGGATCTGCGTGCCGTGAACGTTTCCGCGAGGACCGCCCATCTCCACCTCCGGGTGCGACAGCGCCACCAGGCGATCTACGTCCGAGGTGTTCAGGGCCTCGTGCCAGGCCCTGACGACGCTGACATCGGAGGCAGTCACGGTCTGACCTCGGTTCTCCTTCGGTAGGTTCGATCGTACATCTGGAACTTACGAGATGTACCCATCGCTTTCAAGTGCTGATTTGCCGGCTCGTGTCAGAAGCCTGGCTAACGATCATCCGTAGTTTTCGTCCGAGGTACGAGATCCCGTCCAAGAGAGACCGGAGGGCGATCGTCGAGTCCTGTCTCGTTGGCTCGGGACGCCTCCCAAATCTCCTCTACACCGCAAGCGAGCACGCCGTATTCGGCGCCATCACCCTGCAAACGCGCGTATCTCTTCGCGCAAGCCCGGGTAGGCTCCCGCCAGAGCGTCGATGTCCCCTTGCTCGACGTCGGGGGGCTCGACGCCGGGCCACTCCGTGCTGGCAAGCAGGGCGTAGCCGGCCGCCCCGGGCAACAGGTGCGACGCGTGGAAGGTGTTTGCCGGTACGAGCAGTTGCGGGCGCATACCCGACCTGAGGTCGGGTCCCACGGTGGCGACGGCGCCGCTGCCGTCGGGGTAGAGCATCAGGACCTCCAAAGGGTCGCCCAGGTAGTGATGGTAGAGCTGGTCGGAGCGTATGCGGTGCATGACGATCCGGGCGTCCGGGGTGACGAGGAAGTAGAGCGCCGAAGCATAGGGTCGGGCGCTCTCGTAAGCGTGGGGCAGCGCCCCTTCCGGTATTCGTAAGGAGCTCCGGTAGGTCTCGGCGACAAAGCCACACGTAGGATGCCGCTCCAGGCCGAGCATCGACTTTATCTCGTTCGCTGTCGGGCGTGTCTCGGGTTTCATCGGCGTCCTCCTGCCTCCTCCAACCCGGCTTGCATGTCGCTAACGGTAGCACGATACCCCGGACCCGGAACACCTTCTTCGCATCGTTCTCAAAGGGCTTGAGCCGGGGCGGCTAGGATCAACTCGAAGGGTGCCTCGGGCGACTGGTCCCAGGATGAGGAAAGGCCAGGGCTACTAAGCCCTGGCCCTTGCGGTGACGTTCCGTTTGGGGAAGTCTTCGTCCTCAGCCGGACGCGGAAGCGGCCTGGTTGACCTGCTGGTCGCACGACGTCGATGACTCGGGGCTCACGTCGATGTCGGAGCCGACCTCGTCGAACTCGAAGTCATCCGCCAAGGAGAAGAACTGGATCAGGTCGATCTGGTTCTGCGCGTTGCCGGTGTTCGAGACACCCTGGATGCCGGCGCACTGGTTGGAGTTGTCACCGGAGCCGGAGACCTCGAACGACTGATCCACGTCGCCGCTCTCGGCCTCCTGCTCGCCCTCCTGGACGATGATCTGGGCCGTCGCCGGTGCGGCTGCGATTATCAGCATCGCCAGCATCGCCGCTATAACCATTAACTTCTTCATTTCTTTCCTCCTTCGGGTCGTTGTTTTCTAGTACATATCTTGACCTCGAACCTGCCCATCGTCCATAGGTAATTCGTCCTGCTCCGGACCGGGACAATGTCCCGAATGCGGCGCCTTGCGGTCGCGCAGGCGTTCCTCAGGCGGCTGGTGGCGTCGCCGGAGGTCCGGTAAGATGCCTCTCAGTGGAAAGGGAAGACACGCATACCGGGAGCATTGCTTTCTAGATGGGTGTGCTACAGCAAAGCATCGAGGCGGCACCGAGGTGAGGCTCGCGAACGTGTGTAGTCGGGGAGATGTAGGGAGTTTGGATCTGGGCTGAGCGGCAAGGTAGCCCTCGTGACGGCCGGGAGCGGGGGGATCGGAAAGACCGTCGCCGAGGAGCTCGTCAAAGAAGGGGCGAACGCCCCAATCTACTCCTCGAGTAGGGGCCGAGACCGTTCGGCACGCGGAAGGGACGGAGTTTCGTGGGATGGCTGGAGGCGCTCTTCGCCGCCGTGGCGGGCCTGTAAGGCGGCTTCATCAGCACCCTGGCGAGCAACGGCTCGGCTGTCACGCTGCCTGCGCTCGAGTCTCTGGGCCTGCATGAGCACGTGGCCAACGGCACGAACCGATTGAGCGTAGTCGCGCTCGGGCTCGTGGGGACCGTCGGCTTCTATCGCCAGGGCCTTGTCGACTGGCGGAAGGGTAGCTGGATAGCCGCTCTCGTGGGGTTGGGCACCATCATTGGTTCGTTTGTCGCCGTCGAGCTCGGCGAGGCGGTTCTGGACGGCGTCGTTACCGCGGGTCTTCTCTTCGTCCTCGGGCTGCTTCTCTTAGAGCCGGGTCGCTGGCTCCGGGGGAGAGAAGGGACGCTCAGATCCTTCGGTCCGGGGCAGGCGACCGCTTACTTCGTCATCGGTGTCTACGCGGGCCTGGTCGTCCTCGGCTCGGGCTTCTTTTTGCTCGCCGCGCTGGTCTTTCTCACGGGCTGCGACCTGCGGCACGGGAACGCTATAAAGGCCTTTGTCCTGCTCGTCGTCGGCCTGCAAAGCCTGCTCATCTTCGGCGAAGCCGGCGAGGTCGACTGGATCTCGGGGATACCGCTGGCGATCGGGAGCGCCGCCGGAGCGTACGCGGCCTCGCTGTTGGCCGCCCAGGAGTGGGCCAGGATCCCTATTACCGCTTTCTCGTGCTCGTGGTCATCCTGGCGATAGTCCACCTGCTGGTGGTGGATACCCGCGAGTTCCTCGGCCGAGGCGCGTATCTCCTCCATTAGTGAACGGGGGCGGGGAGCCGGGTCGCCGGTGGCGCCTGCTGTCTGTAGACTGGGTCCTATGAGCGAGCTCGAGGTGGCGATCCAGGACGGCGCCTCAATCCTGACCGACGGCGGGATCGAGACGCGCATCATGTTCGAGACTGACGTCCCGCTCCCCCCGCACGTCCAGGTGGCCGGGTTGGTCAAAGACCCGACCGGCGGGCCGGTGCTGCGCCGGATCTACGAGAGCTACGTCGCCGCCGCTCGCTCGTTCGGCCTGCCGGTGATCATCGGCACCCCGACCTTCCGGGCGAGCTTGAACTTTGTTCGGCGGGCGGGGCTCGGTGGCGCCGAGACGGTGCGGCGCCTGAACGCCGACGCCGCGGCGATGCACCGGCAGATCCGGGCCCAGTCGGACCACCGGCCGATCTACGTCGCCGGGGTGATAGGGCCGAGCGGGGATGCTTACCGCCCGGGGGAGGCTCTGCCCGCGGGGGAGGCCCGGGAGTACCACGCCCTCCAGGCGGCGGCGCTCGCGCAGTCGGGCGTGGACTTTCTGTACGCGCCGACCTTTCCCGCGGTCGAGGAGGCCCTCGGCGCGTCGATGGCGATGGGCGCCACCGGGCTCCCGTACGTGGTCAGCTTCGTGCTCGAGCGGGACGGGCGGGTGCTCGACGGTACCTCGCTCCACGCTGCCATCGAGCGCATAGACGCCGCGGCTTCGCCGGCGCCGCTCTTCTACTCGATCAGCTGCGTCCACTCCTCAATCGTCGCTACTGCCCTGCGGGGCGAAGCCGTGTTCTCGGACCTCGTCGCCCGTCGCCTGAACGAGTTCAAAGCCAACGCCTCCCCTTTGAGCACCGAGGAACTCGTCCGACTAGATCACCCCGAAGGCGACGACCCGGACCTCTTCGCCACCGAGATGTGGTCGCTGCACCAGGACTTCGGGCTGCGCGTCCTCGGCGGCTGCTGCGGCACCGACGACCGCCACATGCGGGCCCTCGCCGCTCGTATGGCGGATGCAGGACGGACCTGAACACAAAGGACGAGGATCCAAACAACCACTGTGGGGAGACGCTTTTATGGTGAATGAGAACGAGGCGCAGGTTCTCGAGGAGTCGGTCGCTCGCGTCACGGTCTCCGCCGACGCTGGATTCCTGCCACCCGTGGTCGATTTCGTGAAGCAGACGGCACATCGGCTGTCAAGAACCTGCCTCATGCTGACGTCCGGGATCACCTCTCCGAGGACGAACACCGCGAGACCGTCGACGCGCCCGCCGCTTCCGAGGACGTGCCGCTAGAAATCCGTACTATGCGTCCTGAGGAGACGCCGCTTCTCTCGCGCGCCGTCTACAGGTCCTACGGCTACAGCTATGACTGGGACGACATCTACTACCCGGACCGCATCCGGGAGTTGCAGGAGAGCGGCCTCATGCGCTCCTACGTGGCGGTGACCCCCGAGGACGAGTTCGTTGGCCATCTGGCCGTGATGGTCGAACGTCCCGACTCGCCGGTGGGGGAGGCCGGGCAGGCGGTCGTGGACCCGCGTTTTCGGGGGCACCATCTGTTCCCCAAGATGAAGACTTTTATGGCGGAGCAGTGCAAGAAGAGCGGCATGTGCGGTCTCTACAGCGAGGCGACCGCGGTCCATCCCTACAGCCAGAGAGGCAACCTCCACCTCGGTGCCAGAGAGACCGGGTTCCTGCTCGGCTACATACCGCCCTCCGTCGCTTACAAGGACATCGGGGAAGACAGGGCTGGCAGGCGCGGGTCCGTCGCCCTGTTCCACATGCGCATCAACGAGGAGCCGGAGCGGGAGATCCACCCGCCCGACCGGCTCCGGGACGTCGTCCAGCGCGTCGTCGAACACAACGGGCTGCGGCGCAAGGTAGTGGAGGTCTCGGGTTCTGAAATAGTGGTACCGGCCTCTTCGCGCGTGGATCTGCGCGTGCGCCGGGACCATAACCTCGCTCTCGTACGGGTGCTCGAGCCGGGGGAGGATCTGCTGGAGCTGGTGCGGGCGCGGCTGCGGGAGCTATGCTTGCACCGCCTGGACGTGATCTACGTGGATCTGCCGCTCTCTCACGCGGCCACGCGGGCCTGCGGAGGATGGCTGGAGGAGTTGGGGTTCTTCTTCGGAGGGATCCTGCCCGAGCTCCTGAACGGCGACGTCCTCCGGCTCCAGTATCTGAACAATGTCGAGATCGAACGCGGCGACGTGAGCACCGCCTCAGATTTTGGCGAGCAGCTCCTGAACCTCATCTTCGAACAGAGAGACGCTTTGGGTTAGCGTCGCGCGTCATACAGGAGCCTTCTGGCAAAATGTCTCCTAGCAATGGAGGGGAAAGGAGCGGGAGATGAGCTTGAGCCCCAAGACTTCGAAGTCTTTTATCCAGGGTATGCCAAAGGCGGAGCTGCACATCCACATCGAGGGCTCGCTGGAACCCGAGATGATGTTCGAGCTTGCCGAACGCAACGGGGTTGCCCTCCGGTACGCCTCCGCCGAAGAGGCGCGTCGGGCCTACGACTTCGGCGGTCTCCAATCCTTTCTGGACCTCTACTACGAAGGCATGCAGGTGCTCCTTTACGAGCAAGACTTCTACGACCTGACCCGGGCTTACCTGCAAAAGGTTTCGGAGCAGAACGTGCGACACGCCGAGATCTTCTTCGACCCGCAGGCCCACACCGACAGAGGGGTACCGTTCGAGACCGTGATCTCGGGTATACACCGCGCTCTCGTCGACGGCGAACAGCAGCTCGGCATCTCCTCGGAGTTGATCCTGTGTTTCCTGCGCCACCTCAGCG
>JAIVIG010000465.1 GCA_020200675.1 Actinomycetota bacterium | reverse complement strand
GTCGGGTTCCCCGTTCTCGTCACGCCCGATCCTGCCGCCCTCCGGGTCTGGCGTGGCGCGGGTGACGCCAGCGAGCCGGAGGGCCTCGGCGTTCGCCACCACGTTGTGGACGGTGATGTTCCTGAGCAGGACGGGATGCTCGTCGCTCGCCCGGTCCAGCTCGCGCCGGGTGGGGTGCCGTGACTCTTTGAGTAGTGTGTGATCGTACCCGTTGCCCACCACCCATTCGCCCGGAGGCGTGACCTTTGCCCGTGCCCGCAACGCCTCCACGATCTCCTCGATGGACGAGCAGTACCGGCAGTCGACCTCCTCGAGGTACCGCCCGAGCAAAATGGGGTGGCTGTGCGACTCGATGAAACCCGGGAACGCGACCCTACCCGCGAGGTCTATCATCTCGGCTCGCGGTCCCGCATTGCGCCGCGCCTCGCGGGCCTCCCCCACGTAGGCTATCCGCCCGTCCCGGATCGCGACGGCGTCAGCCTTCGGGCGTAAGCTATCGAGGGTGAGGATCTTCCCGACTAGGACGCAGTCGCCCTTCACGTGGTGCTCCCTTCGGCCTGCCGGCCAGACGTAGATATCGGTGCGGGCGGTGATTCATTCTTCGCCACCACGCTCACCGCGAAAGCTAACACGAAGCTCGTCGACGACGCCAATGTCTAGACTCACGGCCGCTACCGGACCAACTGTATACTACCGGTTTCGGCGCGGTGGAGATCGTAGGGATAGGAGAGGACGGGGAGCGTGCTGGACTCGACGAGGATCAAGACCGAGATACCGGGCCCGGAGAGCAGGGCCTTGATGGAGCGCAAGAGGCGTGCGGTGCCCCGGGGCTGGGCGAACGCCATCCCCGTCTTCGTGAAGGAGGCGCGCGGCGCGCTCGTCACGGACGTGGACGGTAACACTTTTATAGACTTCGCTGGGGGTATCGGCGCCGTAAACGTCGGGCACGCCGACCCTCGGCTGGTCGAAGCGGTGAGGGAGCAGGTCGGGAACTACGTCCACACTGCTTTCCAGGCAGCACCCTACGAACCCTTCGTCGAGCTGGCCGAGAAGCTGAACGCGCTCGTCCCCGGCGGTTTCGAGAAGAAGACCATCTTCGCCAACTCCGGCTCCGAAGCGGTCGAGAACGCAGTCAAAGTAGCGCGCGCTCACACGAGCCGGGAGGCGGTGCTGGCCTTCGAGAACGGCCTGCACGGGCGCACCCTGCTCACGATGACGCTGACGAGCAAGGCCGGTCCCTACAAAGATGGCTTCGGGCCGTTCGCCCCGGAGGTCTACCGGGTGCCCGCGCCCTACTCCTACCGGTGTCCGGCGGGCGAGGACTGCTCTGGGGGTTGCAGGGGTGATTGCTTCGGGTTCGTCGAGCGGGCGCTGGTCGACGAGGTGGACGCGGGGAATCTGGCGGCGATCATCGTCGAGCCGGTCTCCGGGGAGGGCGGATTCATCCCGTTCCCGGACTTCTACCTGCGGCGCTTGAGGAAGCTGTGCGACGAGCACGGCGCTATGCTGATAGACGACGAGATCCAGACCGGCTTCGGACGGACGGGCACGATGTTCGCGATAGAACACTCCGGTGTCGCGCCCGACCTCCTGACGACCTCCAAGAGCCTCGCGGGCGGGCTGCCGCTCTCAGCGGTGGTCGGGCGGGCGGAGGTCATGGACTCGGTGGATCCGGGCGGTCTCGGCGGCACCTTCGGCGGCAACCCGGTGGCGTGCGCCGCGGCCCTGGCCGTCCTCCAGGTCTTCGAGGAGCAGGATCTCCTGTCGCGAGCCAACGCGATAGGGGAACGCGTGACGGCCGCGATGCGCGAAATGCAGCAGAACCACCCCGACATAATAGGCGAGGTGCGGGGCCGCGGTCCCATGGCCGCGATGGAGCTGGTCAAAGACCCCGAGAGCCGCGCCCCCGACAAAGAACGCGCGGCAAAAGTAGCGGAGAACGCCCTGCAGAGCGGCCTGATGCTCCTAACGGCAGGACAGCAAGGGAACGTGATCCGGACGCTCATGCCGCTCCCGATAACCGACGACGAGCTGGAAGAGGGCCTCTCCATCCTCGCCCACGCGATAAGCGAGACCGCCTCCCACCCATCCCGCGCGCGGTAGACCGCGACCTGAAGCAGCTTCCCGCTACCAGTTCTCCAACGACTCGCGGAAGATGTTGGCCAGCTCGTCCGGGCCCGCCTCTCTGGGGGCGATGCCTAGCTGCCGCTGCTGCTTGAGCGCCCCGCTGACCAGGTCGTCGACGTCGCTCTCATCGTAACCCAGCTCCCGGAGGCCGCTCGGAGCCCCCACGTCCCGCATAAGCCGGGTTAAGACATCCGGCAAGGTGTTTTCGTCTGTGTCGGGGAACGGTTCGCCGGTGAGGAATTCGGCGGCCTGGCGGTGCTTTTTCGGGCTCGCGGGATAGGTGAAGCGGAAGGCCGCCGGGGCCGTGGCGATGACCGCGAAGCCGTGGGGCACGAACGGCTCGTCGGGGTACCCGGGTGATCGGAAGGCGTGCTTGAGGCTGGCTATCGGGTAGGCGCAGGCGTGCGGTATAGCAGTGCCGGCGGAGCCGAACCCGATCCCGGCGATCGAGGCGGCGAGCATCATGTTCCCGCGGGCCTCCATATCGTCGCCGTCGTCCACGGCACGCCTCAGGCACTGCCCACCGTACTCCAGCGCCCGGGCCGCCCAGATGTCGGAGACCGGGTTGGAACCCTGG
>JAIVIG010000017.1 GCA_020200675.1 Actinomycetota bacterium | reverse complement strand
GCCTACCAGAGTGGGCAAACGATCTATAGGATCAAGCGGGGCTTGCTCCATGACTATCTCGTCCAACAACTCAAGAAACCCACCGTTCAAATGGTTCTTGCGTAAGTCCTACTTACTAAAGACATGGCTCGCGGTGTCGATCTAGAAAAGCCTCCATACAATAGTCTTGACACCTACTTTGAATACAAGAAGGTTCCCCACAGAGGAGAAGTGTGACCAAGCTGCCGGTGCAAGTTGCGCACGTAAAAGTTCCACCGATCAAATGTCAAGGCATAAAGACGAAACTGGTACCGTTCATCTTCGGCAATCTCAAGTGGGACGGAACGGGCAGGAGACGATGGATCGAACCATTTCTAGGATCAGGGGTAGTGGCGCTAAACCTAGCCCCCGAGCGTGCCTTGTTAGCCGATTCAAACCGACACATTATAGAACTGTACAGAGCCATACAATGCGGCGAAATCAATGTCAATCCCGACACTGTACGTGAGTTTCTCGTCTGCGAAGGAAAGAAACTGGCGATTGGTGGAGCCGATTACTACTATGAGGTTCGGGAACGCTTCAACGATACAGGTTCCCCTCTAGACTTTCTGTTCCTAAACCGATCTTGCTTTAACGGTGTAATGCGGTTCAACCGTCATGGAAGGTTCAACGTTCCCTTCGGGCATAAACCGCAGCGCTTTGCTCAGGCTTATATTACGAAGATTGTAAATCAGGTTAACTGGGCCGCAAAACAGATGAGGGGTAAGGATTGGGAATTCCGCGTCGCGAAATGGGACGAAGTTCTTTCCGAGGCTGGGTCGAACGATTTTGTCTACCTGGACCCACCTTATATTGGTCGGCATACTGACTACTACAACTCATGGGATCAGCCCGAAGCCGAACGATTAGCTGCGGCAGCCAAAGAGCTTACTTGTGGCTTCGCCCTTTCAATGTGGCTACAGAATAAATATAGAGAGAACGACCACATTGAGGAGTTTTGGTCGGGGCTAGACGTAAGAGTTCGTAGCCATTTTTATCACGTTGGTTCAAGAGAGAGCTTTAGAAATGAGATGAAAGAGGCTCTTATAATAAAGCCTGGCTTCTCAGCATCCAGCGAGGAGAAGCAAGAACCGGAGCAACCTGTGAGTGACAAGCGCTTGTCATTCACGCCACCTTTGTTCCCGACCTCCTGATAAATGGCCTTTCGCGCTGTGGGCTTAAGATCAATAGAGCAGCTTCTTGTCCAGCTCGTTGCGGAGCGGCTCCCCTTTCAGGTACCGCCGGAGGTTGTCGCGGAAGAGCTCCGTTTGTAGCTCGTTCGTGAGGCCCGCCCCCGAGAGGTGTACGCTCTTTAGAGCCTCGATCAGGGCTTCTTCGTCCACGACTTTCCCCCGCCCCACGTTCACGAAGTACGCCCCCTGCTTCATCGTCGAGATCGCCTCCTTGTCCAGCAGGCGATGAGTCTCCGCGGTGCCGGGCAGCGTGACGACCACGTAATCCGCCTCCCGGAGCGCCGGGTGGAGGTCCCGCGTCGCGTACAACTCGTCTGCGTAGTCCCAGGCTACATCGTTCTCCCGTACCGTCCGCTTCACGCCTACGACGCGCACCCCGAACGGCCGCGCCTTTTCGGCGACGGCCCGCCCTATGTTCCCCATCCCAACAATGCACAGGGTTTTGCCCCGCAGCGTCTCCGTGTGCGCCTCGCGCCAGCGCTTCTCGGCTTTGTCGCGCCGCAGGCGGTCCAGGTCCTTGACGTGCGCGAGGAGGGCCATCATCACGAACTCGGCCAGGGGTCCCGAGTAGACCCCGCTCGCCGTGGTGATCGTCACGTCCGTGTTCTGTAGCCCCGCGTGCTCGGCGATCTCCCCGGCCCCGGCCATGCTGGCCTGTACCCAACGGAGCTTCGGGGCGACCCGGACGAGGTCCTCCACGTGGCCGCGGGGGAAGTCGTAGAGAACCTCTGCCCCTTCCAGCATCGCGAGAAACTCTTCGTCATCCTCGGGCGTGCGGCGCCACCCGGGAGGGCCTACGTGGTCCCCCGGCCAACGCGGCGGCGTGACCAGATCCTCACGGTAGAGCACCCGTAGTCTCTCGTCCACCTCCCGGATGCGCGCTACGTGCTCCTCCTCCAGGTAGCTGGCTATCGTCACCGTGACCAACGTGCGCCTCCCTCTTGCGGCAACCTGCCGGCTCGTTCTCGCTCGACCGCCGAATGCTACTCTATCGTCGTGGACGAGAAGATCGACGTTCTGGACGCCCGCGGGTTTGTGACCGGCGAGGTCGCGTGGAAGAGCGAGGCGCACCGGTTGGGGTTGTGGCATCGGTGCTCTCACTGCTGGATCGCCTCGCCCGAGACCTCGTCCGGCGGACCGTACCTCTTCGTGCAGCGGCGTGCGGTCGGAAAGGAGACCTGGCCGGACAGGCTGGACGTGTCCGTCGGGGGGCACATCGGGGCCGGCGAAGAGACGCTGGAGGGCGGGCTCCGGGAGATCGAAGAAGAGCTGGGGCTCCAGGTCGCGGCCGGGGATCTCGTCTCGCTCGGAACTCGCAGGGCCGAGCTGGAGATACCGGCCGGGATCGACTGCGAGTTCCAGGAAGTCTTCTTGCTCGTGAGGTCCCTCTCCCCGGAAGACCTGCGGCTCCAGAAGGAAGAGGTCGCCGCCGTGGCGCGCCTCCGCCTCGACGACGTCGAGGCGCTGTGCGAGGGGAGCGAGGTCCCCGCCGAAGAGTGGACGGGTGGCAAGACCTCATCCATCTCGGTGCGCCTCGCCGACTTCGTCCCCGGCGAGGACGGCTACCTCCTGTGGGCGGCCCGCGCCGCCCGCAACGTTCTGGACGGGAAACGCCCCGACGCCTTCTCCTAGCCCGTCTCCATAAACTCGTCCACCTGTCGCACGGCGAGTTGCGCTCTCCACACGGCCCCCCGAGCATCCTTCGAAAGGTTCTGCTCGTATTCCCCGTGGGGTTCCTCCTGGGCGTCACCAACGGCGGCGTCGGCGAGGACGCCCAGGGCTCGGACGGCCCCGGCTGCCAGGTGAGCGGCTGCGACCGCTCGTGTGGCGGCGGTTTCGAGGAGTTCCGGGGCGGTGCAGGCCGCCAGGTTCGCCACGTCCGCCGCCCGCAGCGCTCCTTCTACCGTGGCCGTTGCGTCGTCCAGAGCCGATAGAGCTTCGAGCTCCTCCGCGAGGTCGCGCGCCAGCGTACGTACGACTTCGAGCCGCAGAGGGTCGCCGGACTTCGGCGTGCAGGCCTCCTCCAATAGCCTGGCTGCCAGCGCCGCGCCGCGCAGGGGCGGCTCCGCAGGGTGCGGGCGTGAGCTCTTGGCTGCTCTTCGTCGGTCTTCTCCGGCGGGCATGGAGCGGATTCTATCCCAGGCCGCCGGAACGATGGACATACTTCGCAGGACGCGCGGCATGAGGCGGCGGCGGGGGTTATCATTAGAACATGAAGGTTGCGCTGGCCCAGATCAACACCGTGGTTGGCGACGTGTGGGGGAACGTCGAGAAGGCCGCAGATGTCCTCCGGCAGGCCGTGGACGGTGGCGCTGATGTGGTCGCCTTCCCGGAGCTGACCACGACCGGTTACCCACCCGAGGATCTTCTTCTGCGACCGAGCTTCATCCGGGACAACCTCGACGCGTTGGAGGAGTTCGCCGGGAGGGTGCCCGAGGGGGTTGCGGCGACGATCGGTTTCGTGGACCTCAACGGGGATCTCTACAACTCCTGCGCGGTCGTCTCGGGCGGCGAGATACTGCACCGGTACCACAAGCGGTACCTGCCGAACTACGGCGTCTTCGACGAGAACCGCTACTTCCGTGAGGGTTCGGGCGCCCCGATCCTCAAGTTGGGCGATGCTCTCGTGGGGCTTAGCGTCTGTGAGGACATCTGGTATCCGGGTGGCCCCGCCCGCGAGCAGGCCCTGGGCGGAGCGGGCGTGCTGTTGAACATAAACGGCTCCCCCTACCACCGCCTCAAGGGCGCCTCCCGGGAGAGGATGCTCGCTGTAAGGGCCTCGGACTACGGATGCTACGTCGTGTGGTGCAACCTCGCCGGCGGTCAGGACGAGCTCGTCTTCGACGGGCGCTCCGCTGTCTTCGACCCCGACGGCCGCGTCATCGCGCGCGCGAAGCAGTTCGAGGAGGATCTGCTCTTCGTGGATATCCACCCCGAAGAGGCCCTCGTCCACCGCCTCCACGACCCTCGCCCCCGCAAAGAAGCCCCCAACCGCCCCCCGGAGATAGTCGAGATCCCCGGCGCGGAGCCGCAGACTTCCATCGTAACGGCTAGTGAGGACGGCAGAGCCGGCGAGGTTAATGCCGAGCCGCGCGTTGAGCCCTCGCTCTCCGAAGAGGGAGAGGTGCTCGAGGCGCTGGTCCTGGGTCTTGGGGACTACTTTCGCAAGAACGGCTTCTCGCGGGCCGTCCTCGGGCTCTCGGGAGGCATCGACTCCTCGTTCGGCGCCGCCGTCGCCGCCCGGGCCCTGGGACCCGAGAACGTTACCGGCGTCCTCATGCCGAGCCGTTACACCTCCGAGGAGAGCAACACCGACGCGCGGGCGCTTGTGAAGAACCTTGGGATAGATTCGCAGGAGGTCCCAATAGGGCCGGCCTTCGACGCGTACAAGGAGATGCTCTCGGAGGTCTTCAAGGGGCTGCCCGAAGACGAGACCGAGGAGAACATCCAGTCCAGGATCCGGGGCAACATCCTCATGGCGCTCTCCAACAAGTTCGGCTGGATCGTACTCTCCACCGGCAACAAAAGCGAGACGAGCGTCGGATATTCTACCCTCTACGGAGACACGGCCGGCGGGTTCTCCGTGATAAGGGACGTCCCCAAAACCCTCGTCTACCGTATCTGCCGGTACATAAACGAGACGGAGGGACGCGAGATTATCCCCGAATCCGTCCTCTCCAAAGAGCCGTCCGCCGAGCTTCGAGAAGACCAGCGCGACACGGATTCTCTGCCGCCCTACGAGGTCCTCGATCCCATCCTCGAGGCTTACGTCGAAGAGGATAAGGGGATAGGCGAGATCATCGCCGCCGGCTTCGACGACGAGGATGTGAAGCGAGCGGTCAGCCTGGTGGACCGGGCGGAGTACAAGCGCCGCCAGGCTCCGACCGGCATAAAGGTCACCGCCCGCTCCTTTGGCCGCGACCGGCGTATGCCCATCACCAACCGTTATCGGGAAAAAGACGCGGCCGGGCAGCGAAAGGGCGAGCGCGACGGCTCGGAAGAGTAGAGGCCCCTGAACTTTATCCGCCTTTGCAACACCGGACCGCTGAGCACCCCGCTGGCGATCCTTTTCGGAGTCCGGGACTCAATCCTCCCTCGCGCTCGCCTGCCGTGCGGGATCTTGTGTCTTTATCCACCGCAGCTACGTCTTGTGGACGCTCTTCCTGGCCTTGGAAAGAGACCCGAAGGATGGTGGTTATCCGTGGGACGTCCACTTGTGGTCGCGAACGGGCAACCCGAACGGGTACAATGAATTTGGCGATGTGACGCTCGGAGGTGCGCGTGATACGGAGAAGAGTCGACTTGGCGGTTTACGGGCGCGACGGCCTCCTACGGCTCGAGGTCGAGGTCAAGACGAGGCTGGGAGCCTCGCCCGAGTGGGCGGCGAGGCTGCTGCGCAACATGATCGTTCACCAAGCCGCGCCCTTCGCTCCCCGCTTCATGCTCGTGCTACCAGACAAAATCTACCTGTGGGACCTCCTGGGCCTAGAGCTCGATTCGGATTTTCTCGCCGGCGGGGTCAAGCCTGACTACGAACTAGATGCTGCCCGCGTTTTAGGCCCGTACCTCGTAGGGGGGCCTTCCTCGCTGCACGAACTCGGCGAGGATGGACTCGAGTTGGCGGTCGCCTCCTGGTTAACCGACCTACTCAACTCAGATCTCTCGGGGAAGGAGGACCGCCCCGACGTCCGATGGCTCCTCGAATCCGGCCTCTACGAGGAGGCGAAGGGTGGGTCGGTGGCTACTGAGGCGTTGCTACCGTGAAGATCCCTTGATCGTCTACGTCGAGACGAACTTCATCCTAGAACTTGCTTTCCTCCAAGAAGAACACGAACAATGCCAATCCCTGCTCTCGATCGCGCACGAACGGGAGGGGGCCGAGCTTGCCCTTCCGGTATTCTGCGTGGGCGAAGCCTACGAGGCCTTCGGACGCAAGCGCAGGGAGCGCCTCGAATTAGCCGACAGGTTGCGCGGCGAACTCGCGCAGATCGTGCGCTCAAAGCCCTACGCTGACCGCTCTAAGGAGCTAAACGAGCTCGCCGACCTGTTCCGCAGGAGCGGTCAGGAACAGAAGGCGAGGCTGGACCACGTGCTCGATGAGGTGCTGGGCGTCGGCCGGCTCTTGCCGCTTGATAGGGAGACGCATAGGAAGGCCGTGAACTACCAGAAGACGCGGAGCCTCGCGCCGCAGGACTCGGTCGTTTACGCATCGGTTATGGAGGACCTCGAGAAGGGCACCGGAAGCCCGAGCTGCTTCATAACCAGGAATTCCAAGGACTTTGCCAACCCCGACATACGCGATCTAGATCTCGCTAACCGAAGCTGCACGCTTCTAACCAACTTCACCGCCGGCCTCGGGCACGTGCAGGCCGATTCTTAGCGCGAGATTTTTGCCTTGGTCCTCATCTTCATCCCCGCTTCCGCACCCCATCGGCGCTGGGTATTATTCGGCGAACCCTAACACTCCCTTTGCGACCTCCTGAAGCATTCTAAGCGTATCATCGGAGTAATGAATGTTTGTTTTGCAGTATGTTGTATCGACTCCAGCTACCGGCACTCCTCGGGGTGCTCTTTGCAGTAGGGTACGATGCTGGGCATCGGGAGCCTGCTGCGGTTTGCGGCGATAAAGGCGTAGACCAGGTCTTGCATCTGCTTCACCACGGGAAGGGCATACACGAGGAGCGGCAGCGCGACGCCCGTGGCGATCGCGAGGGAGGCGTTGACCGCACCGGCCCCTCGGTAGCGTTGGCCGTCAGGCGTGACGGCCCAGGCGGCCTTCTCGCACTGCTCCACGGTCAGGCCGGCCGAAGCGGGGACGCCGGGCTTCTGGTAGGGCACCGCCGTCACGCGGCGGTCGCGGTCGAGCGTCTCGATGAGGCGCACCGACCAGGTTCAGAACCCTCACGCCCCGTCGAAGATCAAGGTGAGTCTTTGGGGCAACGTTGCCAAAGCGTCGGCTCCCTTCCTGTTGGTCCTCCGACATCCTATTACCGTCCTCGCCCAACCGCGACACGTCATGCTGCACGAGATCGCCATCGTGTCCATGGACGAGGACTGACGGTCGGCCGCTACTCCACGTCCCGCTGTCGGAAGGCGAGGGCGGCGATGAGGACGAACGTCGCGAGGTAGAGGCAGAGCACCAGCGCGGACTGCGCGGCGCCTATGTCCGGGCCCGGTGGCACGAAGGGCTGTTGGACGGAGCTTCCGGCGAACGAGTCGGCGAGAAAGCCGGAGTTCTGTCCGAGGAAGAACCGGCGGGCGTCCTGGAAGGATTCGTTCTGGATCGGCAGGCCGAAGACCAGGCCTTCGAGGGCGAGGGCGTAGAAGAGCCCGAGCCCGATGGCGAGCGCGGTGCTCCGGAAGAGCGTCGCGAGGAAGACGCCGAGCGCCGCCCAGACGGCGAGGATGACCGCGCCGGCCCCCAGCCCTTCGAGCAACTCCACGAGCGACGGCCAGTCTACCGTGGCGCTCTGAACCCCGGCTACGACGAGGCTGCAGATGGCCCCGACCACGAACGCCAGCACGACGAACAGGGTGAGCGTCGCGCCGATGGCGAGCATCTTCGCGAAGAAGGCGACGAGCCTGCCCGGTCGCTGGGAGAGGATGGTCTTCAAAGTTCCCCAACCGTACTCGCTGCCCACGACCAGCGCACCGAGGATCAGGGCTAGCGTACCCCCGGTGCCGGAGATGTTCGAGAGCACGTAGGCGACCAGGTTCTCGGGATACAAACCCGACATCAACTGCTCGGAAGCGTCCTCGCTCTGGGCCTGCATCTTTTCCTGCATTTCGGCCGGGATGTCCTCGGAAGGCTCGGGCTGGGGGAGGTTGGCGAAGAGCGCGTAGGGGAGTGCGTAGGCCAACAGGACCACGAAGACCAGCCAGATCGCCGCGATCACCCACACGGCCGGGCGCTTGTATAGCTTGAGAAACTCGGCTACGAAGCTCGCGCCCATCAGACTGTCTCGCCTCCGGTGAGCTCCAGGAACATCTCTTCGAGAGAGCGCTCGACCGGCCTGAGCTCGCTCACCCGCACCCCCGCGTTCACGAGGCCGGCGTTGATCTCCGCCGAGCAAGACCGTCTTGCCCTCGTCCCTGACCCTGCGGATGATCGCGCGCATGTCCGCCATCCCCTTGGGATCCAGGCCGTTCGCCGGCTCGTCGAGGATGAGTAGCTCGGGGTCTTTGAGTAGCGCGGCCGCCACGCCGAGCCGCTGCTTCATCCCGAGAGAGTACTGCTTGAACCTGTCGCCCGCCCTCCCGGAGAGCTCCACCTGCTGCAAGACCTCTTCTACCCGGGAGGGCGCCACGCCCGAGTATCGGGCTATCACCCGCAGGTTGTCCCTTCCCGAGAGGTACGGGTAGAAAGACGGGGACTCGACCAGAGCGCCGATCCGCGCGAGCCCCGCCGGCGCGCCCGGCTCCTCGCCCAACACGGTCGCGGTCCCGGAGGATGGTTTGATCAGGCCGAGCAGCATCCTGAGCGTCGTGGTCTTGCCCGCGCCGTTGGGTCCGAGAAAGCCGTACACTTCGCCGCGCCGAACGCCCAGATCCAGGTCATCGACGGCGGTGATCCGGCCGCCGTAACGCTTGGTGAGCCCGCTGGTCTCTACGAGTAGAGCTTCGTTTTCTTGGATGTCCGTCTGCGAGGTCTCGGGGATCATCGGCCTCCTTCCGCGCTCCTAACCCCACGAAACTCTACCATCTCCCCCACGGCACGCCGAGGTACACCCGCATGCATGATCTCATAAGCACATAGGTCTGCTAAACTCTCGGGCCATGGATCGTTATGCTTTCGAGGTACGGCTGACGCAGGCTGCGCGGGAGCTACTGCGGCCCGGAGAGGCGCTGGTGCTCGACTGGCACCGGATGGCTATCTGCTGCGCCGGGGCGGGGGAGTCGAGCCTCTACGCGATGAAGGAGAAGGGCGCCCGCAAGCGCAAGGGCCTCGTGCGCCTTAAGGGGGAGGACCCGATCTACGCCGCGCGGGCCATCTTCCCGCACCTGGCCGGTCGCGGTGTCAGCGTCGATGCTCGCAAGATACTGGGTATCCGCCTCTTCACCTCCGACTTGCCGGGCGACTTCGGACTTCGGGCCGTCATGGGACGCCTGCCGGAGCAAGATCGGGAACCGGACCGGAGCGTGTCCTAGAACTTCCGGCGTTCGCCGGTGGCGGTCTCCGGCCTGGATCTCAGGCGCGGTCTTGGACCTGGGTGGCTCCGGCCATGCTCGCAGAGGTATTCTCTAGAAGTCGTAGAGACGGAAAGATCCGCAAGACCGTGCTCGGTAAACGCTACTTGAAGAGGAGGAATAAGGACCGGACGAGCGAGTTGGAAACCGACGAGAACCAACCGGATCGGAAGGCGCTCGCAGCCTTCGTGGTGGCGAGCGTGGACCTCGAACGACGGGAAGGTTGCTCGACCGTCTCAACGCCCGGTTGGTGGGGCTACCGAACGAACTGCGCCATGAGGTAAGGCGCCAGGTTGCTCGAAAGGGCCCGTTTGTTTGACCCTTTCTGGGGGTAGGTAACAAAACGAACGCAAGTCGGATCGGTGACGGAGAGGGTGTTGAAGATGGCGCAATGCGAAGTTTGTGGCAATGAGTACGACAAGGCGTTCCGGGTAGAGAGACCGGGCGACCAGCCGCACGTGTTCGACAGCTTCGAGTGCGCGATCCACGCGCTCGCCCCGACCTGCGAGTACTGCGGCGTCAAGGTCATCGGCCACGGCGTCGAGGCGAACGGGTCCTTCTACTGCTGCGCCCACTGCGCGAGCATGGCCGGGGCGACCGGAGTTCAAGACCGCGCCGAAGCCTGATCTCGGCTGTTAACGGGAACGGGTCGCCGGCGAGTCAGAGATCAGCGTAGGCACGCAAATCCGTATCGTTTAAGCGGCCTTCTTTTGCACCGGGTGACGCCTGGCCGGTCCTGAGTCGCCGGGCTTTACCACAAGGTCGCCGCCGGAGCCCCCTCGTCTGGCGATGAGGGTCCGCACGAAGTCACCACGCCTCAAGCTTACGAGGCCGTTTGTGTCCTCGCAGATGTCCCTCGGTAGAGGATCCAACGCTACTTTGCCCACGCCTGCGCAGAAGCCGTAAAGCACGGAGATAAGCTCCCCGATCATCGTTTCCCTGACCTGCCAGCCCGTTCCCGAAAGCTCGTGGTGGAGGAACAACTCGGCTTCCTCCGCGAAGCTGAAGACGGCGAGGGCCTTTTCCCCGCCGTCGAGGTCGATGGTGAGCACGTCCGTGCTGTTGGTCTCGTGCTTGACGAGCAGCCAGTAATTCGGCCAGCGTGCTCGCGGAGCTTCCTCTTTGTCCGACAACTCGCTCGTTTCCTCCTACCGGGGAGAGGCGCCCACACCAGGGCGATCCAACGCGGGTCGCTCGCCAGGTATTCGACCATGACGTACTCTAGGCCCCAGCCTTGCCCGGGGCGACCCCTGGATCACCATGACCAGGAAGAAGGACCGAAAGGTGTACGAAAACGGGCCTAAAGGTGTAGGGTTACCCGCCTTGCGGCGGCGCGACTGGCGAATAGGGTCCGATCCTCGTTAGCGGCAAGCTGTGGAGCGGGCGGGACCGCTCCGGAAAGGGGAAGGGTTACTCGTCCCTAGCGATGTCCCAGGAGGAGACCCAGCCCTCCGAGACGGCCTTGCTCACGGCCTCGCCCTTGCTGTTGACGCCGAGCTTGCCGTAGACGTTGGACAGGTTGCGCTTGATGGTCGTCTCCGAGAGGTGGAGGGTGTTCGCCACCTCCTTGTTGCCCATGCCGCGGGCCGCCAGACGGAGGATCTGCATCTCCCGCCCGGAGAGCGAGCTCTCCACAAGCTCCTCCGCATCGAAGTCTTCTCTGGGCATGGTAATGGTGACGTTGTCCGGGTCCCCAGGCGATACGTGGGTGACGGAGCGCACCGTGGCGGCCAAGTCCCGCGACGAGGCGTTCTTGGTCAAGAATGCGCTCGCTCCCAGCCCCAGAAGCTCGCGCACCAGGCGCTGGTTGGCGAACACGGTGACGATGACCACCTTGGGCGGCGGCGAGAGCTCCAGCAGCCGCCTGAGCGCCGCCTGCGCTCCCATCACCGGCATCTCGACGTCTAGGATCACCACGTCCGGACCCGTCTCTTTCGCCAGCTCGACCGCCTCGCGGCCGTCTCCGGCCTGCCCGACGACCTCGACGTCCTCGTTGAGCGAGAGCATCTCCGCCATCCCCTCGCGGACCATCGCGTGGTCGTCGGCAACGAGCACCCTTATCTGGGAGGTATCCCGCAAGCCACGTCTCCCGTCGATCTCAGCCGCTTTGAGCCTCACTTTTTCGCTTCCTGCTCGGTTCGGCCCTACCGCCGAGACTGCTTCGAGAGATACCACCGCGCCTCGACCCTCTTGACGTACCCGAGTACCGATACCACTCTCCGTCAACTTGGCCTCACTCTTGGCGTTCGGTCAGTAATCCTTGGATGCGCGATAGCGATGTCATCGTGTTGTTCAGTATCGTCACCGTTCCTTTCCTATGGGACTAGTAAGTAAGGTAGCCATGTGAGAGAGTTCCTTTCCCACCGTGCCTTGACGAGTGTACGGACACCTTAATACGGTGCCGTTGCTCTGAAAAGTCCAGAAGGCCGCCTCGGACCGAAAATGCACCAAAGGGTGTAGTGGGGGGTAAGTGGTGGATGAGCATCCCACAACGGTGCTGCTGGCCGGCCACCACACCATGTTCCGCGAGCGACCGCCGGTCTTGTAGATGGCCCGCGGAGCCGGGTCTTCGACCAGGCGCAGAACCGGATGCACGCCTGGAAGGGGCTACTTTACCTGCTGCTAGGCTGATTTCTTCATAGAAGAGTTGGCGTCGGCGGTGGCGATGCCGGCGGCGAGGCGCAATACGGTCGGCTCGGGGAGGCGGCGGCGGTGGTTCTCCCAGCCTTCGTCGGCCTTGGTGAGAATCTCGGCGAGCCGGAGCTTTTGCAGGAGCCGGATGACAGGCCAGGCCGGGTCGATCTCGCCCTCGAAGGCGGAGAGTTTTGGCGAGGCCGGGCGTGCGTGGTGGTTGTTGTGCAGGCCTTCGCCGAAGGTGATCAGCGCCAGCAACTTGAGGTTCGTCGCGTCGTTCTCGAAGCTCTTGTAGCCGAAGGTATGTCCGGCGCCGTTGATCGCGGCGTTCAAGAGCAGGTAGACGCTCGCGAGCGTGGACACCGCTACTAGACCGGGCTTAAAGCCCATAAGGAGCGTCAGGATCACGCCTGTCAGGCTGAACCCGAGGGTTCCGTTCCTCAAGAGCGTCTTGTCGAGCCGGTCGAAGGGGAGGTCGGAGGCGTACTTCTCCATCGTGTTATCGTCGTTCGCCTCGCGGCGGTAGTAGTAGACGTTGGCGATCATGATCTTCCAGTACCCCTCGATGTGGGGGCTGTGCGGATCTCCCTCGACGTCGCTGAAGTTGTGGTGCTTGCGGTGGACGGCCACCCACTCCCTCGGCGAGATGCTCGTGAGCATCCAGGTGCCGAAGCGCATGAACATCGTCAGCGCTGGATGGAGCCGGATGGCCTTGTGCGAGAGGACCCGATGCAGGTAGATGGTGGTGATCAGGGTAGCCAACTGCGCGAGCCCCAAACCCACCAATACTGCCTTTAGATACTTCAATATGCCTCCTATGCGTGCGCTAGACTCTGTCCGGCTTTCCATTGTACTTCTCTTGAGTGCGTATCCCTTGGTCAAGCAACGCCGGGCTTCGGCGCCACGCCTCTTTGCACGCCTTCCGAAGACATCGCCGCCCTGGCCGCGGGTGCGCGAGCTCCTCCGGCTTGCGTCTCCCCCTGACGTTCGGGGTTCTCTGCCCGGATCACTCGAGTCGCCGGCCCAGGGGCTCCCCTTTGCCAATGTGGCTATCTATAAAGCTTTGCCGGTTCAAGGTAACGAGGTAGATCATCGTGCCGAACATCGGGGTTGCCATCTCCGGCATCGGATCCAGGGCCACGAACTCGACCTCCGCGCGAAGATCCTCTTCGAGCATGGAGACGAGTCTCCCGGCCGTGCTCTCGCGGATAGCCCAGCCACCCTCCTCGAATCCGCCGAGATCTAGGAACATCCTGGCTTCTTCTACCCAGCTGAAGACCGGCAGGGCTTCTCCCCCGCTCTCCAGGTGGATGGTGGGCACCTCCGTCCGTCCGGCCTCGTGTTTCTCGATCAGCCAGTAAGAGGTGGCGAGATTCGGCGGTCGCGCCGCCCTGCTCTTCAGCATTTTTGCTTACCTTTCTCTAAGACGACTGCCTCGCGAGGATCGCGGCTTTCCCGATACTCCAGCCGTCGCATCGTGACGAGTACCACGAAACACCTTAATACACCGCCGCTGCCCCGGAAACCCCGAAAGGCTGCCCTGGATCAAAAATGGCCCGAAGGGTGTAGTGGATGCGTGTTAAGATTTGCGATGCTCGTTCTGATCGTACGGAGGAACCGCGTGACCTTCGAAAAGTTCAAGCTTTCCACCGATTCGGGTTAAGCAATAGAAGAACGCCCGACAACGGTGCTGCTGGCCGACGACCACACCATGTTCCGCGAGGGACTGGCGGGGCTTCTAACCTCCTACGGGGACCTGGAGGTGGTCGGGGAGACGACTAACGACCAAGGCGTTTCTTCGGTCCTATGGACGAGCTGAGTGATGAGAAGGCCAGGTATTTCACCCACACCGATAGCATAAACTACTTCGCCTTGGTCGCTCTGTATCCCGACGAACCGGACGAAATTGTCGCGGTCACACGCTACGATCGCGAAGCGGGTAGCGACCGGGTCGAGTACGCAGCCCTCGTGGAGGACCTCTGGCAGGGACGCGGGGTAGGTATCGGGCTGACCCACCAATTGGTTGATAGCGCACGTAATAGAGGAGTTAGGCGCTTCTACGCGCTGGTGATGCACGGAAACAAGGACATGCTGAGGCTGCTTCGCAGCCTCGACCTTCCCGAACGCGAGCGTCGAGAGGGGAACGACAAGTACGTCGAGGTCGAGCTATAGGATTTTGCGCCACGGTCCGATCCGAGAGGCTCGGCGGTCTCCCACAAGATGGGCGTAGACACCGCCGGCAAGGAGGACGAGAGCTGATACCACGCCGACTGAAAAGGAAGGTCTCTGCGAGTCTGAGTGGGAGACTTTAAAGGGGGACCTGCCCGCCGGTGTACTCGATCACCGATGCCAGGGGGGAATATCTCGGCTTCTGGGTCAAGTCACTCAAGCCCTGCAAGAAGGAGCGAAGCCGACCGACGAGCGTGGCGGGGCGCTCACTGCGCCTCAGGAAGTCCTCCAAGGCCTCCCGCCGCACGCGCCAGTGCTTGCCGACCTTCAGGCACGGCAGGTTCCCCTCGCGGCACCAGCGCCACACCGTATCCTCGCCCACCCCTATCAGCCCGGCGACGTCCTTGACGCCCAGCAGATCTTTTTCTAGCGATTGTGCCATGCGTCCCTCGTTCTGCGTATTCCGAGACGTTCACTACACCCTTTGATACATTTTACCCGATTTTTGGTTGGTTTTACCTGACAATAGCTTACAGTAACGTGTGCAAAGCTACACGCTCCGGATGAGCCGGACTGACGATTGGAGGAGAGGAATGGCTGAGAGCAACGATGTTCAGCAAGACGTGCAGGACTTAAGACATGACCTCGACGTGCAAGCGGCGACCCAAGCAGGAGCGCAGGCGACACAGGCTGCAGCGCAGGCCGGCCTGGCGGCGGCTGTTGCATCTGGCTTCGTGGCCTTGATTGTCGGCATCTTTCTGGGTATGGCAATAGCCAAGTCGAACCACTGAAACCCTTAAGGGCAGAAGCGAAAAAGGGCCGGGGACCTTCTTTAGGCTCCGGCCCTTTTACGAGCGTGAACCTCCGACCTTCTTATCAAGGTATTGGGGCGTCTTGCTAAAATGCACCCGTCCCGCAAAAAGGAGGCAACAAGCCACATGGAACATAAAACCTTTCCGATGGAAAGGCAAAAGAGGATAGCCCTCCTGGCCCACGACAACACCAAGACCGACCTGGTCCAATGGGCCAAAGACAACAAACAGCGTCTGGCCCACCATGAGCTGTTCGCTACGGGATCGACCGGCGAAGAGTTGGAGGACGAACTCGGCTTCGAGGTTCGCACCCTCCTGCACGGTCCTTTGGGGGGAGATCTGCAGATCGGGGGGATGATCAGCGAGGGGGACATCGATTTTCTGATCTTTTTCTTGGACCCTCTCACACCCGTCTCCCACGATACGGACGTTCAGGCCCTCCTGTGGATGGCCGTGCTGTGGAACATCCCCGTAGCCTGCAACAGGGCTTCGGCGGACTTCATGATTACCTCTCCTCTGATGAACGAAGAGTACCAACGGCTCCTTACAGAGGAGATCGACACCTACGGAAGCCACTAACCGCTTCCCCGTCATACAGCGGCGTTAGGAGCGCGTAGTAAGAAGCTGGGCTGGCCTATCGGAAGATTGAGGATAAGTATCGAGTTGATGTGCCGTGGGTGCACCTTCTTGCGCCTACCCGCTTTGTCTCGGGCTACCTCTATTCGCTGAGCTGCCGAGAGGAAGCCCCGTGGGAAATCAGGCTGCCGGTGAAAGGTCTTCTTAGAAACGCCGGTCAAGCGTGTGAGGAGACCGAAGTCTTGCGATGAGCCTAATGCCTTCCCCGTCACTCTTACTTTCTGGATACGGGGCGGTATTAAACGGCTCGCTTATTCCGCTACACTCTTCCAACCCTAAGCCAAGGAGAAGAGCCTACCCATGCAGGCACATGTTACCTTCAAGTATCGTCCTCCCGGTCCCGCTGGAGGATTGGCAGAGCAAGATATGCCCACGATCTACTCTAGGAAGGCGAATCCACAAGAGATCCCCGAGGTAGGCGAGATCGTTGGCTTGCCGACCGAGGAGCTCGGCCTGCCAACCAGCAACATAAAGGAGCAGCAGGGAGAGAGCGAAATGCGCTTCAAGGTGGTGGACCGCGATCACGGTACCCATACCGAGGCGGCGGGAGGAGGGGATCCGATCCAAGAAATCACCCTCGTTGTTACCAACTTCGATGCGTAGCGGCTAGGGCGTGTCTGACGGCTCGCACAGAAGGCCGAAAGTCGTCCGACAAGGGCCGTTTGAGCACGCAAAGAGGCCAAAAACGGGCACGTCTGGAGCTTGAACCTCGCACCAGTTGTTTCATCAGACACACTCTAGAGGCAACTAGCCTTTATTCACGCACTTTCTGAGAGCAGTTGTCTTCCCGGAAACTAGGCTGCTGGTGACGCTCATTGTCGGGAGCTAGGGCAACCGGAGCGTCAGAGCAACTCTGCCATCGACGTAACCCTGCTACATATAATGTTCTGGTATGGAGTACCCGAAAGGCAGAGTATCCGTGCCCGCAGAAGTGCTGCAAGGGCTCCGCAGAGCCCAAGACGCCGAAGGTGTGAATAAACGCAGCATTTTCGACGTTGTCGCCTCGTCTAGGAGACTTGGGGAGGCCGAAGCGATGCACTGGCTTCTGAGGCATCCGGAGCCCTACTTGCGCGGCGTATCCAACGGCTTCGTAGAAGAGACTTAACCCCTACGTTTCTCTAATCCCGCTCCCCCATCTTTGAGGGCAATAGGAAAGCCGGGGTACAGAAGCCCCGGCCCATAACGAATCCTTAGTCCAACCCGTCTTACGAAGCGGCGTTTATCTTGCGGTCGGTCTGCTCTAGGAGGATATCTCGGTTCTTGTTCTGCTTCTCATATACGCGAACCTTCTGCAACTCATCGGCGGAGAGGTTGTCCAACTGCTCGACGATCTCACCGACGTTCAAATTGTCGTAGTCTTGGATGGGCACCCCGGTAGCTACCTTCTGAGCCGCCAGCGCACCTGCCCGAACGACCTGCTCTCCGCCCCGTGCGCCTTGCTGGGCGGACTGGTTGGCAGCCTCCGCACCCTGCTGGGCGGACTGGATGGCGGCCTGCGCACCCTGCTGGCCTGCCTGGCTCGCCGCCTCCATAGTCTGCTGGCCCGCCTGACTCGCCGCCTGAACTCCGGCCTGCATGCCCTGCTGGGTAGCCTGCACGCCCTGCTGGATGTTCTGCTGGCCGACCTGCGTCGCCGTGCTCAACGCCTCCTGGTAGAACGACAACGCCGAGTTGAGGTACTCCGTGTAGGCGTTGGTCGCCTCCTGGGAAAGCGCCTCGACGGCCTCCCTTTGGCGCTGGCCCTGGTCCTGTAGGTTCTGGGTAGCATCGCGGGTGAACTGGGCCCGGTTGTTGACCTGCTCTATCCAGTTTTGAAAGAAGTTCTGGGTGAGCCTCAGGTTGCTCTCCTGGAGGGCAACCGTCCTGTCGGCCAGCATCCGGAAGGCCTGGTGAGTGGAGTCGGTAAACTGCTCTGCCGCCTGGTTTATGTTCTGCTTCTGCTGCTGGTCCATGTTATCTGTGTTCCTTCCTCAGCCGGTCATCCGGCTGTGATACTTGGAGACTAACCTTTTGACTATATGCCAAAAGGATATATGCTCCTACAGCAAATTGTCAAACTCCCGTTCTTGGTCACCGGGCAATACTACGACTGTAACGGTCTACTACCGAGGAGGTACAACAATCATTAGCGAATTCGCAGAGAAGACGATCGACGTCGAAGGGCATAGGGTTCGCTACCTGACGGCGGGGGAAGGCCCACCTTTGGTGCTGTTGCACGGCGTGGGCACAAGCTCGGGCGAGTGGTCCTGGGTGCTGCCCGACCTCGCGCGCAACAACCTCGTCTACGCCATAGATCTGCCCGGCTATGACGGCAGTTACGAGCCACCCGATTATTCGCCGGCCTTCACCGCATCCTTCGTCAACTCGTTCCTTGACTCGGTTGGGGTCGAGCGCGCCGTGGTGGTGGGCAACTCGTTCGGTGGGCTCGTCGCCCTGCACTTGGCCCTCTCGGATCCCGCGCGCGTCTCTGCTCTCGTCCTCTCCGACAGCGCGGGTTTGGGCCGCACGGTGAGCCCAGTTCTGGTCGCAGTTACGCTCCCTGGAGCAGGTGAGCTGGCGAGGGCCTTAGCCAAAACACGTCTTGGTGCTTACCAGAGAGCAGTTAGGCGGGCATTACTACTCTTCGCGCGTCCCTGGCAAATTCCCTTGAAGTGGGTCAAGGACCAGTACAAGCTGGCGCAGCTGCCGAACTTTACGGATGCTACGCTTGGTTCCGTGCGCACTGTTGTCGGCCCGATGGGACAACGCGAGGTGTTGTTAGATCGACTCTCTCAATTACGGATGCCGACGCTTATCGTGTGGGGGATCGAAGACAGGGTGCTTCCTTACTCTCAGGCAAAAGACGCGATCGCCCTCGTGCAAGACGGCTCGCTCGAACTTATCTCTGACTGTGGCCACCTACCCCACGTCGAACAACCCAAGCGG
>JAIVIG010000210.1 GCA_020200675.1 Actinomycetota bacterium | reverse complement strand
GCACTGCTCCTCCCCTCGTAAGCCGCGTCCACGAGTAACGCGGAAGCCTCTGTAGCCGCCCACTGTACCAGTTCGATCAACTGCTGCCCTTCGCTGCGGACCCGGCTGGTCGTGGTCGAAAGTCCTATGGCCCCTTCCACCTTGCCGCCCCGACTCTTGACCGGCGCGGCGTAACAGCAAAGGTTCTGCGCGAACTCCTCGAAGTCCGTGGCCACGCCTACCATGAGGACCTTGTTGAGGTGCGCGTGCAGTTGGTTGGGGTGGACGATGGTCCGCGGCGTAAACGCCTCCAGCCCGTGGGCATCTATGTATTCCTCTACGTATTCGGATCCGGCGCCGGCCAGCAGCACCTTGCCAAGCGCCAGCGCGTGCGAGGCTCCGTGGAACCCCTCCACCACCCCCACCAGAGGGCGCTTCTCCGGGGCCTTCGCCTGGGTTATCACCACCTCCCCGTCCGAAAGGACCGCGGCGTAGGCGTGCCTCTGGGCCCGCCGCGCAAGCTCCGTGACGATCGGTTCGATCGTAGAGTCGAAGTAGCTCCTCGAACCTTCGTTGAGCAAGGGGATGGCCGGGCCGATCCTGTAGCCGCCGCCGGCAATCTTCTGAATATATCCTTCGTCGGCGAGTATGTTGAGCAGGTAATAGCAACTGGAGAGGTTGGTGTTCAACTCCCTGGCCAGCTCCTTGGCAGTCAGGTTCTCCCCCCGCTGGCTGACGAGGTCCATGATCCTGAAGACCCGCCTTACGCTCTTGAACTTGGAAGCGACCGGTACCTCGCTTACCGCAGGATCACCGGTACCCTCGTCCCGATGGTTAGCCCCCATAAATGACATCCCTCAACTCCTCCTGCTATTCCCCTTAGCGCAAACTCTATCTTCCCCGGATTTTGGCTGTCGCGAAACTTTTCCGTGAGGATTCGCACATTGTTGGAAAAATCGTTCTCAAGTTGTTGCCACTGTGGTGTAGTGATCATATCATGTTCCCAAAGATTGATTCAGTACGCACAAAGGGGGCGATAGGGGCACGGCAGAGAATTATGCGTTGAGGGGGGGGACCATTGACCGAAAGGAGTGAGTGTAGCTAGTGGCGCGCAAAAGCGTTTCCAAGGCTCACGCGAAGATCCAGGAGCTTTCCTGGGAGCCGACCTTCGTAGAGAAGGATCCCAAGTACAAGACCGACTACACGTTCAAAGAGGGCGGGCAGAAGGACCCGATGAAGCAAGTCCTGCAGTCCTACTTCCCCATGCAGGAGGAGAAGGACCATCGGGTTTACGGCGCCGTTGACGCTGCGATCCGCGGGAACATGTGGCGTCAGGTGCAGCCGCGATGGATGGAGTGGCAGAAGCTGTTCCTCTCCATCATCCCGTTCCCGGAGATCTCGGCCGCAAGGGCGATGCCGCTGTTGACCGAAGCGGTGCCAAACCCGGAGATCCACAACGGGCTCGCGTTCCAGATGATCGACGAGGTTCGCCACTCGACGATCCAGATGAACCTCAAGCGCGAGTACATGAGGAACTACATCGACCCCGCCGGGTTCGACATCACCGAGAAGGCCTTCTCCAACAACTACGCGGGGACCATCGGCCGCCAGTTCGGCGAGGGCTTCACCACCGGCGACGCTCTGACGGCGTGCAACATCTACCTGCAGGTCGTGGCGGAGACGGCCTTCACGAACACCCTGTTCGTGGCGATGCCCTCCGAGGCGGCGGCAAACGGCGACTACCTGCTGCCCACCGTGTTCCTCTCGGTTCAGTCCGACGAGTCGCGGCACATGAACAACGGTTACGGCACGCTACTCATGGCGCTGGCCAACGACGAGAACAAGGACCTCATAGAGCGCGACCTTATCTACTCGATCTGGAACCAGCACGCCGTCGTGGACGCCGCAATCGGGACAATCATCGACTACGGCTCCAAAGACCGGCGTAAGGACCGTGATAGCTACGCGGAGATGTGGAAGCGGTGGTACTACGACGACTACTATCGCAGCTACCTGGTGCCGCTCGAGAAGTACGGGCTGAAGGTCCCCCACGAGGTCGTCGAGGACGCCTGGAATAGGATCTCGGGCGGCTTCTACCATCACTACGTGGCCCAGTTCTTCGCCACCGGCTGGCCGGTCAACTACTGGCGCATCGACCCGATGACCGAGGAAGACTTCGAGTGGTTCGAGGACAAGTATCCCGGCTGGTACGACAAGTTCGGCAAGTGGTGGGAGCATTACAGCTCGCTCTCCGAGCCCAACGGCCACAAGCCGGTAGCGTTCGAGAACACCGGCTACGTGTACCCGCACCGCTGCTGGAGCTGCATGGTTCCGTGCCTGATCCGCGAGGACACCGTAATGGACTACGTGGACGGCCAGTGGAGGACGTACTGCCACAAGTGGTGCCACTGGCAGGACACGGTAGCCTACCGCGAGGAGTACAAGGGCCGTCCGACGCCCGCTATGGGCAAGATGACCGGCAAGCGCGAGTGGGAGACTCTCTACCACGGCTGGGACCTGGCCGACATCCAGCACGACCTCGGATACGTCCGCGAGGACGGCAAGACCCTGGTCCCGCAGCCGCACGTCCAGTTCGACCAGAGCAAGATGTGGACCACGGAGCACTGCCGCGGCATCGAGTTCCAGAGCCCCAACATCCTCTTGAACGAGATGTCCGACGAGGAGCGCGAGAAGCACATGGAGGAGTACAAGCAAGGCTTCACCATCAACTC